>WFPH01000160.1 GCA_015487645.1 Thermosulfurimonas sp.
AGACCTCCGGACAGATCTCCACACAAGACCCGCAGCCTATGCAAAGCTCTTGATCAACCACTAACTTGGCCATAGCTAACCTCCATTAGATTTATTTCTAGATCTATTTTTAGAATAAGGATAGTTGTACCGGAAGACCTTGATGGAGGTCAAAAAGGCTTAAAACCATAGGTTCGCCCCGATTCCCCAGAAGTAGTCTGAATGCCATAGAACCCGGAGATCAATACGCTTGGTGAGGAGGTAGCGCAGGGCTACCTCTCCCTCCCACAGCTCGCGGTTGTCGTACTCCGCACGGGCCTCAAGCTCGAGTCTCGGGAGAATGGGCAGACGCTTTTCAGCCCCCCAGCGGTGTCCACCGTTGGTATCCAGCCAGAGGTAAGCCCGCACGGAAAAGGGTAGCAGATATTCCACTCCAGCCAGCCCCCGGAGTTCTCTGCGATCGGTCTTGAGATAATGAGCTCCCACGAAAGCCTTAAAGAAGCGATTGAAGTAGCGTTTGGCAAAAAACAACCATTCCCAATCCGTCTCCGGTACCCCTTCCCAACCCACTTCCCAGGTCAACCGGAGGTCGTAGCGGGTGTTCGAGAGGTTTAGATAACCCTCGGTGAGATTGGTGGCCGCCAGAGCCTCGGCCCAGGCGTACCAGTGATCCCGATAGAGGTAGGGCCTTACGGCTTGCACCGCAGGCGGAGGCGTGTAGCCCTTATAGTGCACTACTCGGGCCATGCCGCTTTCGAGGTGGTAAAGGATGTGGCAGTGGAAGAACCAGTCGCCCACCTCGTTGGCCGGAAACTCGATCACCGTGGTACTCATGGGAGCCACGTCCACGGTGTGTTTCCAGGGAGCGTACGGCCCCTGGCCGTTTATTACCCGGAAGAAGTGGCCGTGAAGGTGCATGGGGTGGTGCATCATGGTGCGGTTGATGAGGATGAAACGGACCGTCTCCCCCCGGCGGATATGGATGATATCGCTTTCCGAAAGGGGCTTTCCGCCCATGAACCAGACATAGCGCTCCATGTCCCCGTCCAAGGTTAGCCTGATGACCCTCACGCGCCCACCGGAAGACCGGTAGGGCTTGACGGCCCGGAGTTTGGCGTAAGGGGGCCAGGGACGGCGAGGATCCTTGCCGTCCACGGCAAGTTCCCCTGAAGAGGACACGTCCGGGGCCAGGGGACGGAAATTGCGAGCAAACCGTTTTCCGCCTCGATCCTGAGGGGTGGAGAACCACCCAGACTTGGGCTTCCGAGGCTCTCGGTGGCCCTTCATGGAGGCCCCCATGTGGTGGACCATTTCGGGGAGATCAAATTTTCCCGAGCGCACGGCTTCATCCGACATGCCCATGACGTTCTGAGGCTTTACCGCGAGGAGCTTTCCCAAGGTCACCTTTCCCATGGTGTAGTAGAGGTCCGGAGAGGGCAGGGAGGAGGCGAAATGTCGCGGGCCCTGACCCAGCCAGAGCGAAGCAAAACCGGAGTTGTCCTGGGCGGTGGCCCGGAACTCAAAGGCCCCCTCTTTCGGGATCCGGATTAGCACGTCATAGGTTTCGGCGATTACAATGAGAAAGTGTTTGAATTTCACCGGCTCCACGTCCTGTCCGTCGGCTGAGATTACCGTCATGGGACCTCCAGCGTACTCCACATAGAAGTTCGTGCCGGCGGCCGCGTTAATTATCCGGAGCCTGACCGTCTCGCCGGGAAGGGCCTCAAGCTTGGTTTCGGGATATCCGTTTATGAGGAAATAATCGTAGGCGATGTCCGAAAGGTCCATGGGAGGCATGCGCAGGAGGTCGCGTTTCAGGAAGTCCTTAAGCCGGCCGGCCTTGATAGCCCCTACCAGGCTCTGAGCATTGCCCTTGGCTATGCCATACCACTCTCGGCCGGCTTTAAGTGTTCGGAGGACCTCCTTAGGATCCTCGGAGGTCCAGTCCGAAAGGATGAGCACATAGTCGCGGTCCACCTTGAGACGGGGATGGCGGGGTTCTATCACGACGGCTCCGAAAACCCCTCGTTGCTCCTGGAGGTCGGTGTGCGAGTGGTACCAGTAGGTTCCGGCCTGGCGGATGGGAAACTCATAAGTGAAGGTTGTTCCAGGCTTAATGGGCGGAAAACTCACGTATGGCACTCCGTCCATGCCCGGAGGCACCAGGAGGCCGTGCCAGTGGATGGAGGTCTCTTCGGACATGCGGTTTTGCACGTGTATCCGAGCGAAATCCCCTTCCCGGAAGCGCAGGGTAGGGCCGGGGATCTGGCCGTTTACGGTCATGGCTCGCACGGTGTGGTTCCCAATTCGGATCTGCCGTTCCTCGATCACCAAGGTATATTCCACTACCCGGGCCGAGGCCAGAGAGAGAAAGAGCATTCCCCAGATAAACCCCACCAGGTAAAGGGTTCTTGACATCCGTGATCCCCTTAAACCTTGAGGAGCTTGGCGTTGATGGCCACGATGACCGTGCTGAGCGACATGAAAAGGGCACCGATAGCCGGGCTCAGCAGCAGACCGTATTTATAAAGAACACCCGCGGCCAAAGGAATAGCAAAGGCGTTGTAACCTGTGGCCCAGGCTAGGTTCTGGATCATCTTGCGGTAAGTAGCCCTGGAGAGCTCCAAGATGGCTACTACGTCTAGGGGATTACTGCGGACCAGAATGACATCCGCGGTCTCTACGGCCACGTCTGTCCCGGCCCCGATGGCAATGCCCACGTCGGCCTGGGCCAAGGCCGGAGCATCGTTCACCCCGTCGCCAGTCATGGCCACGATGAGGCCCCGAGCCTGGATCTCTTTCACTTTTTGGGCTTTCTCGTGGGGAAGAACCTCGGCCAGAAAGTCGTCAAGCCCCAGCTCCTCCGCCACCCATTGGGCCACCTGCCGGTTGTCTCCAGTGAGCATAAGGCATTTCACTCCCCGGGCTTTGAGTCGGACGATGGCCTCCCGGGATTCCTCGCGGAGGATATCCGCCAGAGCTATGGCTCCTTTTAATTTCCCATCCACTAGCACAAAGACCACGGTCTTGCCCTGGGCAAGAAGGCGGGCCACCCGTTCATCCGAGACTTCAAGATTCTTTTCCCGGAGATATCCCGGGCTCACTACCATGACCTTTCGCCCCTCCACGCGACCCGTGGCTCCCTTGCCCGGAATAGCTTGAAAATCCTCCACGGGAGGGATCTCGCCCTTTACCGAGGAAACGATTCCTCGGGCAATGGGGTGTTCGGAATTGGTCTCCACCGAAGCGGCCAGCCGCAGGATTTCTTCCGGAGAAAGATCTTTTTCTAGAGGGACCACATCCGTGACTCCGAATTCGCCCTTGGTGAGGGTACCAGTCTTGTCAAAGATTACTGCGTTCACTAGGCGAGCCTTCTCGAAGGCGGCCCGGTTCCGGATAAGGAGTCCTCTCTTGGCCGCTAGCCCCGTGGAAACCGCCACCACCAGGGGCACCGCCAGCCCCAGAGCATGGGGGCAGGTGATAACCATCACGGTGACCGTGCGTTCCAGAGCGAAGGCCAGCTCCTTCCCCAAGAAAAGCCAAACCACAAAAGTGAGGGAGCCTGCGGAGAGGGCGATGAGAGTCAGCCATAGAGCCGCCCGGTTGGCCAAATCCTGGGTGCGGGATTTGCTCTCTTGGGCCTCGCGCACTAGATTGATGACCTGGGAGAGGAACGACTCCTCCCCGGTGCGTTTAATCTCCACCACCAGGGAGCCCTCGCCGTTGACCGATCCACCGATCACTTCATCCCCGGCCTTCTTGGGGACTGGTTTGGATTCCCCGGTGAGCATGGCCTCGTTGACCGCACTTTCCCCCGAGATCACCACCCCGTCGGCGGGGATCTTTTCTCCCGGTTTCACCAGTACCCGATCGCCTGGCCGAAGGGTCTCGAGAGGAACCTCCTCCGTGGTTCCATCCGGGCGAAGTCTGTGGGCCGAAGAGGGCATGAGGCTGGCCAGCTCTTCCAGAGCCCGCGAGGCCCCCAGAACACTTTTCATCTCTAGCCAGTGACCGAGGAGCATGATGTCGATGAGGGTGGCAAGCTCCCAGAAAAACATCTTCCCCGGAAGGCCGAAGACCACCGCGGAGCTGTAACCGTAGGCCACGGTGATGGCCAGCGCAATGAGGGTCATCATCCCCGGCCGAAGCTTTTGTATCTCTTCGAAAAAGCCCCGGAGAAAGGGATAACCACCATAGAAGAAGATTACGGAAGAGAGCAGGAAAAGGAGGTATTTTTGTCCCGGAAAGGCCAGGAGATCGGCTATCCCCAGGAGCTTCTGGATGAGAGGTGAAAAGAGAAGGACCGGGATCGTAAGGACCAGACAGATCCAGAAACGCCTTCTGAAATCTGACACCATATGGGTGTGAGAACCAGCGTGCTCGTGAGCCTCGGTATGGGTAGTATGTTTTTCGGGGGGATGTAGGTGGCGGGGAGATCTTTCAGGATGAGAAGGAGGCAGGGGCCCTTTTGAGGGAGAACTCCCGTGGGCCCCGTGCGAGTGTTTATTCATGATCGTCGTAATCCGCTATGATCTCCAGCTCTTTTTCTAGTTTCTCTAGCTTTTGATTCATCTCGCGCATCTTTTTGGGGTCCATCTGGCCCTTTTCCATCATCTCGGC
>WFPH01000161.1 GCA_015487645.1 Thermosulfurimonas sp.
AGATGTGTATAAGAGACAGGCCAGGCTCATGCGACGCAGGCTCCCGAAGGCGTTGGTGAGGACCGGAAGATCATAGCCCTTCACCCTTTCAAAAAGCAGGGCCGGACCCCCGAGCTTAACCACCCGGTCCGTGATCTCCGTGATCTCAAGGTCCGGAGAGACCGGCTCTTTTATGCGCAAAAGCTCGCCTTCGGCCTCAAGTTTTTTCAAAAACTCCTGCAGATTGCGATAGGCTATCATGCGGATTTCTCCAGGATGTCCTTCCTCAGACTCCGTTCAACGGACACGGGATACTCCCCGGTAAAACAGGCCAGGCAAAACCGCTCCCCGTTCCCTCCGGCCGCGGAAACCAGCCCCTCAAGGGAAAGATAGTAAAGGCTATCAAGCTCGAGGTAACGCCTGATCTCCTCCACCGAGTGCTTGGCTGCGATGAGCTCTCCAGGAGTGGGGAAGTCTATACCGAAGAAGCAGGGATGCCGAATAGGGGGGCAACTTATGAGCATGTGGACCTCGTGGGCCCCGGCCTCCCGGATGGCCTTGATCCGGGTACGGCTGGTAGTCCCCCGCACCAGGGAATCGTCCACCACCGCCACCCGCTTCCCCCGCAGGATCTCCCGCACCGGATTGAGCTTCACCCGCACTGAAAAGTCCCGCATGCCGGCCGAGGGCTGGATAAAAGTGCGCCCCACGTAGTGGTTCCGAATAACCCCCATCTCGAAGGGCAGCCCGGTGGCCTGGGCGTAGCCAATGGCGGCGTAGTTTCCGGAGTCAGGAAAGGGCATCACGAAATCCACCGAAAGGGGATTTTCGCGGGCCAGGCCTTCGCCCAGCCGTTTCCGGAAGGCGTAGACGTTTTCCCCGAAGATGTAGCTGTCCGGGCGGGAGAAGTAAATGAACTCGAAGATGCAGTGGGCCCGGCGATCGCTTTCCGCTCCGCGATAGGAGGTCAGACCGTCTTCGTCGATTACCAGGATCTCCCCGGGCTCAATGTCCCGCAGGTACTGGGCCTGGATGAGATCGAGAGCACAGGTCTCCGAGGCCACCACATAGCCCCCATTGGCCATGCCCAGACAGAGGGGACGGAAACCGTAGGGATCCCGGAAGGCGATGAGCCGATCCGGAAGGAGCAGGATCACGGAATAGGCCCCACGGATAAGGCCCATGGCCTCGCGGATGGCCTCGATGATGCCCCTGCGGGCGGCCTTGGCCAGCAGATGCACGATGACCTCGCTGTCCATGGTGGTCTGGAAGATAGAGCCCTGGGCCTCAAGTTCCCGCCGAATCTCGTGGGCGTTCACCAGGTTGCCGTTGTGGGCGAGCGCCAGGGTGATTCCCCCGTGAGTCACGCAGAAGGGCTGGGCGTTTTTGACCGTGGTGGAACCGGTGGTGGAATAGCGTACATGGCCCACGGCAATATGCCCGGGGAGCCTCGCGAGGATGTCCTCGTTAAAGACATCCGGCACCAGCCCCAGGGCCCTGTATTCCCGCACCTCCCGCCCGTCCGAGACCGCCATCCCGGCGCTCTCCTGCCCCCGGTGCTGTAGAGCGTAGAGACCGAAGTAGGTAAGCTTGGCCGCCTCCTTATGCCCGAAGACTCCGAAGATTCCACACATGTTATCCGTCTCCTTTAATATCTTATCCCACCGGGTTATTTTACACCAAAAAATTTATGAGACCTCTGAAAAGTTTACCCTCCCCCTCTGGGGGCTGGAAGGGAGGGAAATTTAAGAGTTTTTCCTCCCTTCCCTATGGGAAGGGAATGTTGTTGAGAGCTCACACATCATATTTATCGAAAGGACTGACGACCCTCGTGATTCGCTTTCCCACGAGGTGAGTGTAAATCATGGTGGTCCTTAAGCTCCTGTGACCCAGAAGCTCCTGGATGGTGCGGATGTCGTAGCCGTCCTCAAGGAGATGGGTGGCGAAGCTGTGCCGCAGGGAATGCACCGTAGCGGGTTTTTCCACCCCGGCCTTCCTTAGCGCCTTTTTGAAGGCCCGCTGCACCGCGCTGGGATGGATATGATGCCTGCGCACGGTTTCGGTGCGCGGATCTACGGAGAGATCCTTTGAGGGAAACACCCAGAACCAGCCCCAGCTTTTTCCGGCTTCGGGATATTTGCGCTCCAAGGCGTAAGGCAGGTATACTCCGGCCACTCCGGCCCGCCGATCTTTATCATAGATCTCTCGGATCTTAGCGAGATGAACTTCGAGTTCCGGTACCAACTTTCGTGGCAGCACGGTTACCCGGTCTTTGTCCCCCTTGCCGGAATACACCGTGATTAAGCCCCGCTCAAAATCCAGGTCTTTTACCCGAAGCCTTACCGTCTCGCTTACCCTCAAGCCCCCGCCGTACACGAGGGCACAGATCAGGTAATAGGTTTCCTCAAGTCCCGAGAGCACGGCCTCCACCTCTTCCCGGCTTAGCACCACCGGAAGCCTTCTTCTCTCCCGGGCCTTTACGGCCTCAATATAGGGATCAATTTCTTTTTCAAGCACATGGCGATAAAAGAACACCAGGGCATTTAAAGCCTGATTCTGAGTGGAAGGGGCTACGTTTCTTTCCACCGCAAGATAAGTGAGAAAATCCTGAAAATCCTCACCGGAGACTTCTTCCGGCGATTTGTAGTCCAGGTATTCGCCAAGGCGCCTTATCCAGTCAAGGTAAGATCTTTCGGTGCGATAGGAGTACCGTTTGCGCCGGAGCGTTTTTCTGGCCTTTTCCAGGACCTCCGCCCACTCGGCCTCCGTTCCCCCGGATGGAGATTTTTGGGATAGGGTGTTGAGGAAGTATTCATATAGCTTTAAGGACCGGTCAGCCTGTTCTACTTGCCAAGATTCGTATGCTTGTGATAACTTAAGAATAAATTGTCTTTTTTGAGCAGGAGCTAACTTTTGTCCTGGAGGCAGGGTATATTCCTGGAGGGCCTGTACTACCCACCGCACCATGAAGGGGACCACCCTTTCTCGCTTTTCCACTTTCTTGAGAAAGGCCCCAAATTTTTCCATCAACCCTTCTTGCGATTCCATTTCAATCCTTCTTGCCGGCAAACATATTGCTTAAATAGCATCTTATCCTACCCTACAAAATCTGGCAAAATTTGTGTTCCATTTAAAACAAGAAATTTAAAAAGCTTTTCGAAGATAGAATGTTAATAAATCTACTAATCTTTAATTATGATGCCAAATTTATGCTAACATCTGATTTTTATTATTGACAATCCAAATTATAAAAATTATTTTTTCATAAATATGCTTGACCAGACTGCAATCT
>WFPH01000162.1 GCA_015487645.1 Thermosulfurimonas sp.
CTTACCCAAAGGCACCCTCTTGAGGCCTTTCGAGGAACGACCTGTGCTTTCGAGATACTGTCCTCTCGCCATGCCAGAAGAGACGGCCGGCCTCCTCCAGGCCGTAAGCCTCGAGCCATTTAGAAAGGGGAACCGGTCGATCCATCTCGAAACGACGAATAAGCTCCACAAAATGGGGCAGATAAAGGATCACTCTGTCGGGGCCGAAAACCTCTTCCGCCGCCTGAAGCGCAGTCAGGGTTCTTCGCAAGGGCACGGTCTCGGCGTGAAAAGGGCTACAGGAGATGAGGAGTCCGGTAAGACCGGCTTCCTTGAGGAGGCGAAACTTCTCACGGGCCTCTTCGTAGGAGGTGCACCAGCCGGCGTTGGTCTCAACATACTCGATGGGAAGACCATACTCCCGACACTTCTCCACCGCTAAAAGGAGAAGTTCGAAGTTAAGAAAGGGCTCGCCGCCAGCCAGATGCAGCCCCCTGGGATTCTCCCAAGTGTCCCGGATCGCGAGCAGAAGGGCCTCCAGCAGATCTCGGCTCATCCATCCCTGCCAGCGCGGACCGCAGGCGTAGACGCAGTGCCGGCAGCCGCACTGACACCTATAAGAAAGCATGATTCCACAGGAATCGATGGGCTTCAGGAGTCTCATCAGCGGCTGTGTCCCGGAAGCTCAAGATGGGTGCAGGTCCCGGTCTCACACTTGTGGGTTTCGGCCACCCGGGGACGATCCGAGCTCCCGCCGCCGGAGTCCACGATGGGCGTAATGGTGCTCATTAGGCGCTTCACCTTCTTTCCGCCACACTTCTTGCAGGTTACCTGATCGGCCTCGGAGCGGTTCTTGAGAAGGACCTCGAACTCCTCCCCGCAATCCTCACACTGGAACTCGTAAATGGGCATCTTGTCGCCTCCTCCGATTGGCGTTTTATTTCATCAAAAAATAAAGGCCTTACAGGTTGCGGTCAATGGAAAGGCTCAATATCTTTGTCTATGGTACTCTCAAACGGGGCGAACCCCTGCACCACCTCCTTGAGGGGGCCAAGTTCCTCGGAGAAGGCCGGGTTAAGGGCTACACCCTTTACGACCTGGGGGAGTATCCTGCGGCCAGACCCACCTCCGGGGAAGCTTCCGTCTGGGGAGAGGTTTACGAAATCCCTCCGGAGCTTCTTACGATCCTCGACGAAGTGGAAGACGAGTATGACCGCCGGGAGGTCCCGGTGGAACTTGAAGACGGCCGAATTTTAACGGCCTGGATGTATATATATCGGACTCCCCTTCCAGAAGAAAAGCGCCTCTCAAGCGGAAGATGGGCAGGCTCACCGTAGGACTCACCCCTCATCGTCTGGAATTCCTGCCGGAGACCCTGAAGCTCATGGAAGAGCACGACTTTATCGTACTCGAAGAGCCTCCCCTTCCCGGATTCGGAGAAATGCTTACGGGCCGGGTGCCGGTCGAGGACTTTGTGCTCGAGAGCGAGGCCGGCTTTCCGGAATACGCCCGAGAACTCTACCAGGCCCTTAAGAGCCTTTATGCCCGTGGCAAGGAAATCCTTCAGGTGGAACCCTATCTAGAACGGTGGGGCAGGATTCAGGAGGCCCTGGCCGAGGGCCAAAATCCCGAAGAATTAAAGAACGACCCTGAACTTTCCCGGGTCTATTTTCACGAGCACGAAACTTTCGGACGCCTCCTTGAATTCTACAGCACCATGAAGGCCTCCTTTGAAGAACTGGTCGAGAGGATCAAATCCTTTGCCCGGGCCGATGCCCGCCGCATAGCCTATCGGGACGAGCTTCGGGCCGGGGCCATCATGGCTCTCCTGGAAGAGTTACCCCCGGAGACGGATATTTATGTGGAGGCCGGCTATATCCATCTCAAGCTGGTTCATAACCTTGCCCGGAGGAAACCTCCGCACGCAAGGCTTACGGTGAGGAATCTGATCCTTTCCGCCGTAAGGGCCAGCGGGCTTAACGGCGTCTGGCCCTCACCCGGCGACGGCCTGACCTCCTATTATCTCTTCGGAAAACCCCGTCGGATTGACGAGGATCTTTTAGCCGCCCGAAGTCTGGTTTACATCCGTCTCATCGCAAAGGAAGAGCTCCGGCCCACGGAAAAGGAACCCTTCCCTCACCTCAAGGATGAGCTATTCTGGCGGGCCTTCGTGAGAAGGCTCACCTACGAGGACTGCCGGGCACTCGATAGCCGGATAAGGCTCCTTTCCACCCTCAGGGCCCGAGAGGTAGCCCGCACCCTCTACCCCGGGGCCTGGAAGGCAGCCGAGGCCGCAGTCTCCCGGCGGCTGAAAGAGATTATAATGGCAAAACGATGAGGATCCGCATCGGAACCTGTGGAAACAAGGTCGGGTTGAAAAAGTATGTGGAACTCTTTGACACCCTTGAGATAAACGCCACCTTCTACAACTTCCCTTCGGAGAGAACCCTCACCAACTGGGAAAAGACCTTCAAAGAACGGAAAGATTTTGCCCTGGCCTTCAAGGCCTTTCAGGGTCTGACCCACCCTTTCTCCTCTCCCACCTGGCACCGGGCCAAAATCAGGCCCGAGGAGCGGGAGAATCTGAGGGATCAGGTGGGGTGTCTAAGACTGAACCCGGTGACCGAGACCTTCCTTAAAAGGACCCTAGAGATGGCCCGGAGGCTTTCGGCCTGTTTTCTTCTCTTTCAGCTCCCCCGAAACTGCGAAAAGAAAAAAGAAAGTTTCACGGATTTTTTCTCCCGACTAAGGGACCTTTCAGGCGATGTTCCCGGTCTCCGGTTCGGACTGGAGATCCGCTGGGAAGATCCGGGGCTCCTCGAGAGACTTTACCGGCATTTCGAGGTCGTTCCGGTCTTTGATCCTCTTCTCTTTCCGGCCTATCTAAAGC
>WFPH01000163.1 GCA_015487645.1 Thermosulfurimonas sp.
GTTCCACATACTACCGGACGGCACCATCCGTGAACACCGGTGCCATCCCCTGGCCCGGCTTAAAGGCGACTTCCTGATCTACGGCTAACGCAAAGCCTCAAAATGGGGAAATAATTTACGGTAAGTAGCCACGATGTGCTCCGGGATCACCCGGATGTCCGCCAGCACGGCCATGAAGTTGGCGTCCCCTTCCCAGCGGGGAACGATCTGAAGATGAAGGTGATCCGGATAGCCCGCACCGGCCACTTTACCCAGATTGAAGCCCACGTTGAAGCCGTCAGGCTTGAGCACCTTCCGCTGGATCCGCAGGCACTCCTGAGCCATGACCATGAGGTTGGTGACCTCCTTCTGGGTGAGGTCCTCGAGGTCGGCCACGTGCCTGCGGGGAGAAACCAGGAGGTGCCCGGTGTTGTAGGGAAATTTATTCATGATTACCAGGACTTCATCGTCCCGGTAGAGGATAAGCCTTTCTTCATCGGGAAGCGGTCCCTCGGGAGGGCAGAAGATGCAACCCGGATCCTTCTTGCCTCCCACATACTCCGCCCGCCAGGGAGCCCAGAGCACCTGTCTTTCCTTCATGGGGCGCTAATTTAACATGATGTTAACTGGCTGCAAATTGCCAAGGCCGGGGCCTCCTGTTAGAATGCTTCTAGACTGAACGGGAGGTCGATGCGATGCGCAAAAAGGAAGTGCTGGGCGGGGTGTTTCTGGCCGGGATCATATATGCTCTCCTGGCCTTAAAACGCCACACGGTCTGGGTTCCAAACGCCTATCTTCTAAGCCTGGTAACCTTCATTTACCTTGCGGCCGGGGCGGGCTATCTCCTGCACTGGATCTTCTCCTGGGTGGGTATGGGCCAAGTGGCCTCAAGCGTGGCCTGGTCTGGGCTTATTTTGAATACCGCTGGTTGGGCTATTCGATGGTGGGAATCCCATCAGCTGGGTTATGGCCACATCCCTCTCTCAAACCTCTATGAATCGCTGATCTTTTTCGCCTGGGCCATCATGGCGGTCTATCTCTTCCTGGAGCTCAAGTTCCGGGGGAAAATCCTTGGAACCTTTGTGGCTCCGGTGGCCTCTCTGGTCATGGCTTACGCCTCCTTCGGAACCAACACCGACATTGAACCCCTGGTCCCGGCCCTGCAGAGCAACTGGCTCACGGCCCACGTGATCACCTGTTTTCTGGGGTACGGAGCGTTTGCGGTGGCCTTCGGTCTGGGTCTGGTTTATCTCCTGCGGCCCAAAAACCCCTCGCCGGATTCCCTCTGGCAGTATGTGCCTGGGAAAGAAGTCCTGGATAATCTTATGTACAAACTCATCCTTTTCGGGTTCTTCTGGCTCACGGTAGGTATCATTACTGGAGCGGTCTGGGCGGATCAGGCCTGGGGCTCTTACTGGAGCTGGGACCCTAAAGAAACCTGGTCCCTCATCACCTGGTTCATTTACGCGGCCGCCATCCATGCCCGGCTCACCCGTGGCTGGACCGGAAAACGCATGGCCATGCTGGCGGTGGTAGGTTTTTTTGCCGTGCTTTTCACTTATTTCGGGGTAAACTTCTGGCTTTCCGGCCTCCACAGCTACGCCAGCGCCTCCTAGCTTGAAATTCCCTGAGGCCGCCGAAAGATACCTGGAACGCCTCCGGGAAAACCTCGGGGAGGAGACCTACCGTAGGGTCCTCTCCTCCCCGAACCTGCCCCACTTGATCCGTCTCTTCCGATTTTCGCCCTATGCCGGAAACCTCCTCACCTCCCGGGAAGAAATTCTTAGCCCCTTTCTGGAACCAGAGGTCTTAAGGCCGCTCGGGCAGAGGGAACTCGAGGCCTTTATCCAGTCTCATCTTCGCTCCGGGGCCGATTTTCGGGAAACAGCTCACCTCTTCCGCACGGTCAAACAACGGGAGATCCTGAAGATCCTGGCCCTGGATCTGGCCGGAGCCTCCTTCGAAATCACCGTAAGGCGGATCAGCCGTCTGGCGGAGGTCCTCCTGCGGCAGGCCCTTTCGCACCTGGCCTCGCTGGCCGGCCTGCCCACCGGGTCTCTGCTCGTCCTGGCCTTTGGAAAATTCGGGGGCCGTGAACTCAACTATGCCTCCGACATTGATCTGGCCTACTTCCACGCCAGAGATCTTTCCAAGACCGCCGTCATCCAACTCTTCGAACATCTCACCCGCCTGCTCGACGCCCTGGTGGAAGGCGATCGGATCTGGCGGGTGGATCTGAGGTTGCGGCCCGGGGGCAAGGAGAGTGAGTTGAGTCTGAGCCTGGACTACGCCCGGGAATACTATCTTTACCGGACCCATCCTTTTGAACGCCTGGCCCTCATCCGGGCCAGACCGGTGGCCGGCCATCTCGCCACCGGCTACGCCCTCCTTGAGGAACTGCGGCCGGTGATCTATCCCCGGTATCTGGATTTCGCCTATCTCGAACACATTCGGGACCTCAAGGAACGGATACGCCGGGAGGCCCGGCGGAAAAAGGCCGAAGAGGATCTCAAGATCGGCGAAGGCGGTATCCGAGAGGTGGAGTTCCTGATACAGGCCCTTCAGAGCATTTACGGAGGCAAACACCCGGAGCTTCGCACCCGGAAGGTGCTGGCGGCGCTTCTCCGTCTGAGTCGGCTGGGAATCCTCAAGGCCGAAGAAGCCCAGAGCCTGCGGGAGGCTTACATCTTCCTTCGTACCGTGGAACATCGTGTCCAGACCCGATACTTCCAGCAGACCTTCAAACTGCCCCGGGAAACCGCCGCCCTGAGAAGCCTGGCCGAAAGCCTGGGTTTCGAAGATGAAGATCAATTCCTTGAAAGGCTTAAGGAAGTGCGGCGAAGGGTCTCGGAGGCCTTTTCGGCCTTCCTGGCTCCGACCTGCCCGAGGGAGAGATCCGAACTCCTCCGGGAAATGCGCACGGCCCTCCTTTCCGGAGAGGGGCTCTCCCGGCTGGCCGCCTGCACCTCCCTTCCCGAGCACCTCCTGGTCGAGCTCCATCGGAAACTACGGGCCGGAGGCCCGGTCTTCAAGCGCCGGGCCGAGTTCCTTAAGGAACTTCTCACGCCCTTCATGGAAGCGGTGCTCTCGAGCGAGTCCCCCTCCAGGGCTCTGGCCCGAGGCCTCACCTTTTTCGAACGCCTCGGAGGCCGATTCGCCCTGTTTTCGGCCTTTAAAGAGCACCCCGAAAGACTGAAAAAGCTCATTCGACTCCTTACTGCTTCGGAATATCTCTGGCGGCAGCTGGAAGCCCAGCCGGCCCTGGCCGAGGTCTTCTTCGAGCCCGAGATCTCCCTCGAAAGGGAGGACTTCCGCCGCAAGATCATGGCTCAGCCCTACGATGAAGCTCTTTCCGGGCTGAGAACCCTCAAAAACGAGACTCTGGTAGCGGTCGCGGCCCGGTATCTCGAGGGGCAAATCGGCATAGAGGAGGTCATGCGCAGGCTCACACGGGTGGCGGAGATCTTCACCGGGTTGACCTACGAGATCACCCGGAGGCGTCTTGAAGAAGAACTTGGGCGGCGACTTCCCGGAGGCTTTGCCGTCCTGGCCCTGGGCAAACTTGGGGCCCGGGAGATGGGGTACCGCTCGGATCTGGACCTGCTTTTCGTGTACGAAGGACCGGATGAGATGGCCTACCTTTCGGCCAAACTGGCCCAGAGGTTTCTATCCTACCTCTCTTTAAAACTCGCCGGAGGGGAAGGGTATCCGGTGGACGCCCGTCTGCGTCCGGAAGGACGCAAGGGGCCGCTCACCGTGCCCCTTACCGGGCTACTTCATTATTATCACGAGGAGGCCGACCTCTGGGAACTGGTGGCCGCCACCCGAATGAGGTTTATCGTGGGCAGCCGGGACCTCGGGAAACGAGTAGAAAACGGCCTCCGCCGGATTCTCTCCGAGCGAGCCCTTTCCGCCGAGGATAGGCGCCGGCTCTTCGAGATGCGTCTTTACATGGAAAGGGAGCGGGGGCGCGAAGATTCGGAGACCTTTAACCCCAAACTTGGCCGGGGAGCTCTGGCAGACCTGGAATTCCTCGCGGCTTTGACCCATCTCGAGACCCTCAGGGAACACCCCGATTTTGTGGAAACCCATACCCCGGAGTTACTGAAACTCCTTCCCGAGGGAGAAATCCTCCGAAAACATTATTACTTCTTGCGGGAGGTGGGGGAGCGTCTTATCCTTCTTTACGATCCCCTGGAGGAGGATCCGGTTTATCCCAGAGACTGCCTGGGCGCCCTTGAAAAATGGCTCGGCCCGGAGCTCAACCAGCGTTATGAAGAAATTACCCACTACAACCGAAAGATCCTCGAAAGGTACTTCCTCGGCCGAAATTCCTGAGGACTTTCGCCTAGAGGCTTATCACTACGAGCTTCCCGAGGACCTCATCGCTTACCATCCCCCGAAGGCGCGAGAGGAATCCCGCCTGCTCGTGCTCCACCGTGAAAGCGGCCGGATTGAACACCTCCGACGTTTCTCCGAAATAGAGGAATATCTGCGCGAGGTAGACCTGCTTGTCCTCAACGACACCCGGGTCTTTCCGGCCAGGTTGCCCGGACGCAAGGAAACCGGAGGGCGGGTGGAGATCCTGCTGCTCCGTCTTCCCGAACCCGGAAAACCAGTCCCGGCCCTCTACCGGGGAAAGAAGCTGCTTCCGGGCTACCGGGTGATCTTCTCCGAGGAGCTTTCCGCAGTAGTGCTTGATAAATCGCCCGAGGGGGAGCTGAAACTCCTTCTCGAGGGCCCGGAGGACCTCCTTTCGGCCGTAAAAATGGTGGGGAAGGCCCCGCTTCCCCCCTACATCAAGCGCGAACCCGAGGAGGAGGACTTCCTGCGGTATCAGACGGTCTACGCCCGGAAGGACGGCTCGGTGGCCGCCCCCACCGCGGGTTTCCATTTCTCGGAAGACCTTCTCGCCCGCCTCAAAGAGCGCGGAGTGCGATTGGCCTTCATCACGCTCCATGTGGGCTACGGGACCTTCGCCCCCATAAAAACCCCAGACATACGGAATCATCGCATCCATGAAGAGTATGTGGAAATCCCGGAGGAGACCGTGCGGGCCGTGGAGGAGACCCGGGCCAAAGGCGGGCGGGTGATCGCGGTGGGGACCACCACCGTGAGAGCCCTGGAGTGGGGAGCCGCATCCGGGAAGCTTTTGCCCCGCAGGGGCTGGTGCAACCTTTACATCTATCCAGGTTTTCACTTTCGAGTGGTCGAGGCCATGGTCACCAACTTCCACCTTCCGGGTTCAAGTCTTCTGGTGCTGGTTTCGGCCTTTGCCGGCCGCGGGCTCATCCTTTCGGCCTATCGGGAGGCCATCCGCCACCGCTATCGCTTCTACTCTTACGGCGACGCCATGCTCATCCTTTAAATGTTTGCTAGAATTTTTTTAGATGAACCTCCGGGAAGAGCTGGAAAAACTGGAAGAAAAGATCCTTTCCCCCTGGGCGGCCAGGGCTAGGAGGTCGCGGGGAAGGCTTAAGCCCGAACCTGAATGTCCGTTGCGGACATGTTTCCAGAGGGACCGCGACCGGATCATCCACAGCAAGGCCTTCCGGCGTCTCAAGCACAAGACCCAGGTCTTCCTGGCCCCCACCGGCGACCACTACCGCACCCGGCTCACCCACACCTTAGAGGTGGCCCAGATCGCCCGCACCATCGCCCGGGCCCTGCGGCTTAACGAGGACCTCACCGAGGCCATCGCCCTGGGACACGACCTGGGCCACACCCCCTTCGGACACGCCGGGGAGGAGGTGCTTAACGAACTCGTTCCCGGAGGCTTCCGGCACTATGAACAGAGTCTTCGCGTAGTGGACTATCTAGAGAAGGAAGGCCGTGGGCTAAATCTGACCCTAGAGGTCCGCGACGGCATCCTAAAACACTCCAAGGGCCTGGGCCCCATTATTTCCCCGGGAAAGGACCCGCCCCTTACCCTTGAG
>WFPH01000164.1 GCA_015487645.1 Thermosulfurimonas sp.
GCTGAGAAAAGCCTGCAAGAGCTGTGCCACCCTCGGAGAAAAGCTTCCAGGATCCGGATTTTAGGCCTCAAAAGAAGTTTCAGCAGGCGGGAAGCTCTTCGTCCTCGAAGATTTTCGGCTTTTCTTCACAAAAATGTAACTTATCCGAGTCATTCTTGACATTTATGAGAAGGTCTCCTTCGAGGGGTTCACTTACGATAACCAGACCCTCGAGATAGAGTCGAGAGCAGTCCTCATTTCGAAAGGAAAAAAGGTAGCTATTGGGGAGCAGGCGGGGTTTGAGGTGCGGCAGGCAGGCTCGCCGGAAGGTCTCGGCCCGGAGATAATCTTCGGCCATAAGCCCTTCTTCGCCGGGCGTCTTTTCCAGAAGCAACCAGGGTTCGATCTTCTCTCTGGGGACACAGCCTACCATCTTTAGCCCGGAAATTTTTCGAGGCGGACGTTTCCCCGGGACCTTGAGATAGAGTTCGCCTTCTTCGTCAAAAAGGAACTCTTTAAAGGGGGCTCTGGACCCGAAAACAGGATAGGGGAAGCGGTACTTGAGGGAGAGATCGAAGACCTTTATCCGGATTTTTCGGGGGCGAGGGGAGAGAAGGTGTCCCTCTTGGGCCCGAACAAGGAGATTTTCCCAGAAGGCTTCTTCCAGATGGTCTCTTTCCCGGAAAGCCCTTCCCAGTCGGAGGGCCATTTCTTCAAGTTTGCTCCGTAGAGTCTTTCGGGAAAGACGTTTTATGTAAGCCTGACGGTATTTCCGGAAGGACTCCGGGTTTTTGGGAAGATTTAAGGCCTCGAAGGCCAGGTTTAGTTCCAGGGCCTTTTCCCCCGAACCGGAGGAGAGATCCGGATGATGTACCTGCTGGAGGGCCCGGTAACAGGCCTTAACCAGCCGAAAAAGGCTTTCTTCGTCCAGTTCCTTTACTATTCGCGGGGAAAGCCCCAGGATCTCAAAAGGATTTCGTCGCATGATGTTAACATTTTAAGACCGGAGATCGGGGTTTCCAAGACCATGGCTTCCTTCTTGCTCCGGGACGGCTTTTTTTACTAGAGGTACCAGTAAAAGGGGAGGTAGAGAAAGCCAGAAGGTGAAGAAAAAGAAGCCGGCGTAACCCAGATACTCCGCTCCGAACCCTCCGGCCGCCCTTGAGAGGGTGAAGGATAGGCTAAAAAGGGTTGAAAGCAAGGCGTACTGACTGGCGCTCATGTCTTTCCGGCAAAGGCGCATGAGGAAGGCCAGAAAAGCCGCCGTCCCAAGACCTCCAGTAAAACTCTCGATGAGGGAGGCCCCGTAAACCGTCCAGCGGGAGGAGTCTGGAAGGGCGGCGTAGGCGTAGCCCAGGTTGGAAAGCGACTGCGTCAGCCCCAGTATCCAGAGGGCCCGAAAGAGCCCGAGATACCTAACGAGTCCCCCGCCCACCAGCGAACCCGCGATGGTGGCTAGGCTCCCCAGGGTACCGGAGATGAGACCGATCTCGAGCTTCGTGAAACCCCGATCCACCCAGAAGGGGTAGATCATGGACCCCATGGTGGCATCCCCGATCTTGAAAGTGAGTACAAAAAACAGGAGCACCGGTGCGTAGGGTCTTTTGAGAAAATCCTTTAAGGGTAAAATATATTGCCCGAATATATCGCTAGTTTTTTGAGATTTGGATGGAAGGTGAGTGTCCGGGAGGACAAAAATGAGGGCGGCCAAGGCCAGGAAGACCAAGGTTAGGGCCAGGAAGGCCGGCTGGAATCCCAGGAAATGGGAGAGGGCCACCAGACCTCCGCCGGAGCCGATCATGGCCACCCTGTAGGCCGAGACCCGCACTCCATTGGCCGGTCCCAGTTCCTCTTCTTCCACCAGCTCGATGGTGTAACCGTCCACCGCGATATCCAGGGTGGCCGAGGAGAGGGTGCAAAGAAAAACGAAAAGGATGTAAAGTTTGCCCGCCGGAGGGACCATGGAGAGCAGAGCTACGGATCCGGCCAGCCCCATAAGAGCCCCAACCATCCAGTGATACTTCCGACCGTAGCGGTCCACCAGGGGGGCCCAGAGGGGTTTAAGGCTCCAGGCCAGTCCGGCTAGTGAGAGCAGACCGATCTCAATGAGGTTGACTTTTTTGGTCCGGAGATAAACCGGGAGACTTACGTAGACGAAACCGAAGGGCAATCCTTCCGCGAGATACAACAGGGCCACCACGGCCATCTTCCGATAAAAGGTTTTCACGGCCTCCACCTCGGAAGAAATCTGGGGGTGCGGCGGGCGTACGCCTCGTAAGCCTCCCCGAAACGTTCCCGAAGCTCTTTTTCCTCGAGGG
Source organism: Thermosulfurimonas sp. (assembly GCA_015487645.1). Taxonomy (GTDB): domain Bacteria; phylum Desulfobacterota; class Thermodesulfobacteria; order Thermodesulfobacteriales; family Thermodesulfobacteriaceae; genus Thermosulfurimonas_A. The sequence continues at coordinate 2,298 of WFPH01000164.1, forward strand.
GGACGAGCAGAAACCGGTTAAGGAGTAGGTCCAGGAAGGCCACCAGAGCCACCACTGGGTAGCCCGAAAGGAAAAAGGCCCCGAAGAAGATAAGGCTATGAGCCAGATAAGTGGGGTGTCTCAGATACCGAAAGGGCCCCGAAGTCACCAGATGATCTTCCGGGCGAGGATGGAAGTGAGGGCGTCCGATGATCTGGCTCCGGAGATAAAAGATGGTCAGCCCCTGGAGTAAAAGCCCTCCCCCAAAAAGTCCCCAGCCCACAAAGCGCAAAGCGGCTGGCATGGGCCAGGGCCCGCCCCAGGCGTAAACCTTTAAGGAAAGGATGAAAAAGGCCAAAGCGAGCCAGAGACTCAGGATCAAGAGGTAGTAAAGTAGCCCCAATTTCTTTTTCAAGCCGGGGAGAAGATGTAGGGGCAACCAGAAGAGGGGAATGATGGGCCAGAAAGTTACCGCCAATGCGGCCATCACCCTTTCGGCTGCCATGGAAGGCATTCTAGCCGTCTTTGAAGGACAGGCAAGGTGTTATAATGTGAAAAAAACCGGGAGGACAGGATGTATTTCTTTACGGCTGAGTGGGTGGAGGCGGCCCTTGAGCGTTACCGCCGGCGCCAGCCGGACGATACCATTATGGGAAAGAAAGTAGTCTTTTCTGATCGCCATTACCTGGCCGCTCTCCTCCATATTTATACCGGAAGCTTTAGTCTTGAGGGCATTGCCCAGCTATCGAGGATCTCTCTTGAGGAGCTTCTCTTCCAGCGCACGCAGGTGGATTTTATGAGTCTGGTGGACTACCTTCAGACCCGTTTCTCCGAGTGGTTCCGGGAACACCTTCTCATGCGGGACTTCGAGCTCGCGGAATACGGAAGGCTGGCCCTGGAATATATCCACCTTGAGGAGCAGGTGCAATCCCAGATAAAGATCCCGCTTCTGAACCAGCTCAAGAACCTGTGCTACGAGCTTGAGGACAAGCTTTCCGGGGGCAAGCGGCTGGCTCCCTACGACGAGGCCCTTTTCCGGCGACTGCTCCTCTTTTTCCTCTCAAGCGAGGCCTTAAGGCCCACCCTGAGCTCCCGGCTCGTAAACCGAGCCCGGGAGGCGGGGGAGAGGGCCTATCCGGGGGAGTTCGCAAGGCTTGAGCTTCCTGAAAAGGATGGGTTTTCCGAAAGCCTTTTTCGATACCTCAAGGAGTGCCTGAACTATGAGGAGAGAGCTTGAGATCCTTGAGAGACTGAAGAAGGCCTATCCCGGAGCCCGCATCGCCCTGCGCTTCGAAAACCCGCTTCAGCTCCTGGTGGCCACCATTCTTTCGGCCCAGTGCACGGACGAGCGGGTAAACCAGGTCACCCCGGAGCTTTTCAGGAAATATCCCGACGCCCGGGCCTTTGCCGAGGCCGATCTCGAGGAGCTGGCCGAAGCCATAAAGCCCACGGGTTTCTACCAGCAGAAGGCCAAATACATCAAGGAGGCCTGCCGGATCCTGGTGGAGAAGTACGGCGGAGAGGTCCCGAAAAGCATGGAGGCTTTGCTTGAGCTTCCGGGGGTGGCCCGGAAAACCGCCAACATCGTATTGGCCAACGCTTACGGCCTGGTGGAGGGCATCCCGGTGGACACCCATGTGCGGCGGTTGAGCCAGCGCCTGGGTCTTTCCAGGCAGAAGGACCCCAACAAGATCGAAAAGGACCTCATGGCCCTTATTCCCCGCGAGGACTGGGCCGTGATCCCCTATGTGCTTCAGGCCCACGGCCGGAAGATCTGTACCGCCAGGAAGCCGAAGTGCGAGAAGTGCCCGGTTAAAGACCTCTGCCCTTCGGCCGGGGAATACCTTGCCTGAGGAGAAGATCTTTCGGCTTATCGTTGAACCGGAGGCCGCCGGCCAGCGCCTGGATGTCTTCCTCTCCGGGAAGATCCCGGAGCTTACCCGTTCGCGCGTAAAAAAACTCATCGCCGAGGGCCTGGTGGAGGTTAGTGGGGTGAAAGGGGGGCTCAGGGCCTCTCGGCCGGTAAGGGCCGGGGAGGAAATTACGGTCCGGGTGCTCCCGCCGGAGGAGGTGCGGCTTGAGCCCGAGGAGGTCCCCTTTGAGATCCTTTACGAGGACGGGGACCTGGCCGTGATTGTGAAGCCTCCGGGGGTGGTGGTGCATCCCGGGGCCGGGCACTCGAGGGGCACGCTGGTGCACGGTCTCCTTCGGAGGCTCTCCGGGCTCTCCGGGGTGGGGGGCGAGCTCCGGCCCGGGATCGTCCACCGTCTGGACAAGGACACTTCGGGTCTCATGGTGGTGGCTAAGAACGACCGGGCGCACCTGGCCCTCACCGCTATGTTCAAGGGCCGGGAGGTGGAGAAATGGTATCTAGCCCTGGTACACGGGGTGCCGGAGCCCCAGGCCGGGAGGATAAAGGTTCCCATAGGCCGGCATCCTGTGCACCGCAAGAAGATGATGGCCGGAGCCCCGAAAGGCCGCGAGGCCGAGACTTTTTACCAGGTGCGGGAGACCTTTCGGCGGGCGGCCCTGTTGGAGGTGCGCCCTTACACTGGCCGCACCCACCAGATCCGGGTGCACCTTTCCTACATTGGGCACCCCATTGTGGGGGATCCCCTTTACGGTGGACGCCGACCCGGAGGGCCGAGGGCTGAAAGGCAGATGCTTCATGCCTGGCGGCTTTCGTTTAAACATCCCATAACCGGGGCAAGGCTCTCCTTCGAGGCCCCACCCCCTTTGGATTTCGAAAAACTACTCGAGGAGATCCGAGCTTGCGAAAGATAGCCCTGACCGGCGGACCGGCCACGGGTAAAAGCACCCTGCTTGCCATTCTCAAGGAGTTTGGCTACCCGGTCTTTTCCGCCGACGAGGAGGTGAGGCGGTTTTTAGCTCCGGGTGGGGAGGCCCACGAGAAGGTGAAGCCCCTTTGTCCCTGGGCCGTAAGGCCCGATGGTTCGCTTGACCGAAGGCGGATCCTCGAGCGCCTGGTGCGCGACGAGGAGCTAAGACGAACCCTCGAGGCCCTGCTCCACCCTCTGGTCCGGGAGAAGCTTCAGGCCTTTTTCGAAAAAAACGCGCAGGCGGAGCTGGTCTTTGCCGAGATTCCGCTCCTCTTTGAGGTTGGCTGGGAGGGGCTTTTCGACGAGGTCTGGGTGGTGGCCTGTGGGGAAGCTCTCCAGAAGGAGCGGCTACGGGCGCGGCTCTCAGACCCGGCGCTTGCGGAAAGGCTTCTCAGAAGTCAGTGGCCCCTTTCCGAAAAGATAAAGAGGGCCCACCGCGTGTTTTCCTCGGAGAAGCCCCCGGATGAGCTTCGACGGGAGCTTCAAGAGGTGCTCTCCAGGATGCGGGAACCCGTCTCCGAGAGTCCGTGAAGGAGGAGGGAATCTCCGAGGCGTTTTATACGGAGATCTTTAAGCCAGAGGGCCTGTGAAAGCTTGGTCGGGCCTTTTCCGGCCACCGCTGGCGGGGCTTCTTTCCCGCCGATGATCACCGGCCCCAGGAAGAAGAAGATTTCATCCACCAGCCCGGCGTCAAGGAAGCTTCCGTGGACCTCTCCCCCGCCCTCCACCAGCACCGAAAGGATTTCCCTCTGAGAGAGGGCCTCAAGGAGGGCTCCGAGGTCCACCCAACCGGCCTTCTCCGGAATCCGGATGACCTCCACCCCCAGATCCCTAAAGAGCCTTTCCCTTTCGGGATCGGCCCCCTCCCCGCAGACGATCCAGGTGGGGACCTCCTGGGCGGTCCGGAAGATCCTGAATTCTGGGGAGAGGGAAAGACGGGTGTCGAGGACGATCCTTACCGGGTTCCGGCCGCCCGGAAGGCGGCAGGTGAGCTCGGGATCATCGGCCTCCACGGTTTTCCGCCCCACCAGGATAGCGTCGCAGAGATCTCTCAGGCGGTGGGTGTAGCGGCGGGCCTCCTCCCCGGTGATCCACCTGGAGTCCCCGGTACGGGTGGCGATGCGGCCGTCAAGGCTTGCAGCCACCTTCAGGATCACCCATGGCCGTCCGGTGATGACCCGTTTCAGAAAAAAACGGGTGAGATATCGACATTCTTTCTCGAGCACTCCGACCCGCACCTCAAGGCCCCGACTCCGGAGGTATACCAACCCCCCGCTGGCCCTGGGGTTGGGGTCCCGGGTCCCGATTACCACCCGGCGGATGCCGGCCGCTAGAATGGCCCCGGTGCAGGGTGGGGTGCGGCCGTGGTGGTGACAGGGCTCAAGGGTCACATAGAGAGTAGCTCCGCGGGCCCTTTCTCCGGCCCGGGCCAGAGCTACAGCCTCGGCGTGCGGCTCCCCGGCCCGGCGGTGATAGCCTCGGGCGAGGACCTCACCACTTTCCGGATCCACCACCACCGCTCCCACTGGCGGGTTGGGGCTTGTGCGACCGAGCCCCTTTCGGGCCTCCTTAAGGGCCAATCGCATGTAAAAACGGTCGTCTTTCATCTCGGATTTGCTTATAATAAACTTTGATGTCTTCCGAAAGACCCGTCATCCTGATCGTGGACGACGACCAAAGTTTCCGGGAGTTTCTGGGGCTTTTCCTGGAAAAAGAAGGCTATCGGGTTCTTACCGCCGGGGATGGCTTTGAAGCCCTTGATCTGATTGAGAAGGAAACGCCGGATCTCATCCTCCTAGATCTCCGTATGCCGGAGATGGGGGGGCTGGAGTTCCTCGAGAACGTGCGCCAGAAGGGGCATGAAACTCCGGTTATCGTGATCACCGCCTATGCTTCTCTGGATTCGGCGGTCAAGGCCAAGAGGGAGGGGGCCTACGACTATCTTCCGAAACCCTTTCGGCTGGAGGATCTTCGACGAAAGCTAAAAGAGGCCCTGAAGAAACCACCCCCCGAGGAGAATCCGCCTGAGGAATTCATGGGGATTGTGGGCCGAAGCCCGGCTATGCGAAGGCTCTTCGCCCTTCTGCCCAAAATTGCCCGGGCCGAAAGTAATGTCCTTATTACGGGCGAATCCGGAACGGGCAAAGAGCTGGTGGCCCGAGCCATTCATCAACTGTCTCCCAGACGGGAAAAACCTTTTGTGGTGGTGAATTGCGGAGGTATCCCCGGAACGCTGCTTGAATCCGAACTTTTCGGTTACAAGGCCGGAGCTTTTACCGGAGCGAAACACGATAAACCCGGCCTTTTCGCTCAGGCCCACGGCGGGACGATCTTCCTTGACGAAGTCGGGGATCTTCCGCCCGAACTTCAGGTGAAACTTTTGCGCGTGGTGGAGTACAAGAGTTTTACCCCCTTAGGAAGTCCCAAAGAGGTCCAGGTGGATGTGCGCATCATCTCGGCCACCAACAAAGATCTTGAGGAGGAGGTGCGAGCCGGGCGCTTTCGACAGGACCTCTATTTCCGTCTCAACGTCCTTTCGGTCCATCTCCCCCCTCTCCGGGAAAGACGGGAGGATATACCCCTTCTGGTGGAGCATTTTTTGAAGAAGTATTCCGAAAAGATGGGGAAGGTCGGCCTTGGTATTTCCGAATACGCCTTGAAGGCCCTCATGGAATACGATTTTCCGGGAAACGTACGGGAACTCGAAAACATTATTGAACGTTCGGTGGCCCTGGAGTCCGGTCCTCTCATCCTGCCCGAGACTCTGACTCTCAGAGCCGAAAAGCTTCCCCCTTCCCAGGAGATCCCGGCCAAACTTCCTCCGGAAGGACTCCATTTAGAAGATTTTTTGGCGGAGATCGAAAAACGTCTTCTGAAGGAGGCCCTGGCCCGAACGGGAGGACGCAAAGAGGAAGCCGCTAGGCTCCTTGGACTATCTCCCCGGTCTTTTAGGTACCGTCTGCAAAAATATCAGTTGGGATAACCATGAATTTTACTTCCTTTTTGATAAGACTTTTGCTTTCTTTCCTTGTCTTTTTGTTTCTCTTTGAATTCCATTATTCTTTTGTCTTCTATTTTTTAGGTTTTTATCTTTTGTTGTATGCGATTTTGATTTTTTGTGGTTCGCGATATTTAAGTGAGCATTTTCTTTTTTGGTCTGGGAAAATTTTAGATTTTCTTTTGATATTCATTATCCTTTTTTATACCGGTGGGCGAGAAAGTCC
>WFPH01000165.1 GCA_015487645.1 Thermosulfurimonas sp.
ACCGCATCTCGGCCTTTGATGTGGTGCTCCCCACCCCTATCCCGGACAAAGGCCGTATCCTCACCCGGATGTCCCTTTTCTGGTTTGATTTCCTGAAGGACATCGTGAAAAATCATCTCCTTACGGCAAACGTGGACGAATATCCGGAGGAGACGGGCCCCTATCGGGAAATACTTTCCGGAAGGAGCATGCTGGTCAAAAAGGCCCGGGTGCTTCCGGTGGAGTGCATCGTGCGGGGGTACATCACCGGCTCGGCCATGAAGGAATATCGGGAGACCGGAAGGGTCTGCGGAATTCCGCTTCCCGCGGGTCTTCGCGAGGCCGACCGCCTTCCGGAACCCATCTTCACCCCTTCCACCAAGGCCGCCCAGGGCGAACACGACGTGAACATCACCTTTGAGGAGTGCGCCCGCATCATCGGGAAGGAGCTTGCCGAACGGGTAAGGGAACTTTCGCTGGCCCTCTACCGCAGGGCGGCCGAATATGCCGAAAGTCGGGGGATCATCATCGCGGACACCAAGTTCGAGTTCGGCCTTTCCGACGGAGAACTCATCCTGGTGGACGAGGTCCTTACCCCGGACTCCTCCCGTTTCTGGCCCAGGGAAGAGTACGAACCGGGGCGTGCTCAGAAAAGCTTCGACAAACAGTTCATAAGGGACTGGCTCACGGAGATCGGATGGAACAAGAAACCTCCGGCCCCGGAAATCCCGCCAGAAATAGTGGAAAAGACCAGGGAAAGGTATCTGGAGGCCTTAAAAAGGCTCACCGGTGAAACCCTTTCCTGATGGAAATTGCAGTTCTTCCCTTTTCGGAAATCGACCTTGACTCCCGGACCTTCGTCTTTTCCTTTCCCAGAAGGGATCGTTATCTCCGGGAAAGCCTTGAGCGGTGGGGGCTTCTCGAACCTCCGGTGGTACTTGCAGATCAGGGGAAAATTCTACCGGTAGCGGGCGAGGGCCGTCTGCTCGCCCTTCGGGGCATGGGCGTCCGAGAGGTCTCCTGTCGCATCCTGCGCGGCCTTTCCCCTCTTGAAGCTCAGTGGCTGGCCCTTGAAAGCAACCGTTTTCGGGAGCTGAACCTGGTGGAGAAGGCCGAAGCCCTGGCCCGTTTCAGCCGCTATCTTTCCGCGGAAGAACTTTCCCGCCAGGTCCTTCCCCGGCTCGGCCTTAAGCCTGATCCAGAGTGGTACTACTTTTTAAGAGACCTGGCTGCGGCCCCGGATGAACTGAAATGGGCGGTGGCTGAAGGCCGACTCCCCCTGAAGGTGGCCAGGATCCTTCTCAAGTGCCCTGAGGACACCCGCCAGGTCCTCCTTGAAATCCTTGAGCGCTTTCGCTTCACGGCTTCGGAAAAGCGAGAGGTGGTCGAAGGCTTGAGAGATCTCGCCCGCAGGGACGGCCTATCCGTGGAAGAGGTTCTCTCCCGGCATTTTGAAAACCTTCCCGGACGGGAAGAATTCCTCAAGAGACTTCGGGCCCTTCTCAGGCCTCACATCTTCGAGCTCGAAAAGACCTTTTTCCGCTACCGCGAAGCCCTGCGCTCCAGAGGGGCCCTTCTCGAAATTCCTCCGGGGTTTGAAGGAGAAACCCTGCGCCTGAGCCTTCCTTTCAGATCCCGGGAGGAACTCCTTCAGAAACTGCAGAGCCTCCAGAGACTTTTGGAAGACCATCCGGACTTCTTAACCGATAAACCGTCAGGAAAAATTGATAAAAAGCCTTCTCCGGTTGCTGGAAATCCCGCTTTAGGGCCAGATCCAAAGCATAAAGAGCGGTAAAGACCGCTGGGAAGAATTCCTTCCGAAGGTGCGTGAGGTGTCTTTTCAGGCGGAAAACCGCATAGGGATGCAGTTTGGCTAAAACCGCGGGAGCCCTTTCCGGCCAGGTTTCCTTAAGGAGGACTTCGTAGTCGCGTCTGAAGACTTCAAAGCGTTTCTCCCGGACAAGCTCGATACGATCCCTTAAAAGATAGGCCAAGAGCCAGAGACGCTTGAAGTAGGTGTTGAGAGCCGCAAATATCCGGGGAGCTACCTCTCCGTGGTCGAGAAGACGCTTGAGGAGGGCTCTCGCAGCCTCTGGCCCCTGTTCAAGGAGCACATCTCCCAGCAGAAAGAGAGCCGCCTCCTCTCCGGGAGAGATCACGGCTTCCACATCCTCGCGGGAGATGTTCCTCTTTTCCCCTGCATAAAGGATCAGTTTCTCCAGTTCGTTCCGGAAATGGGCGTAGTCCTCCCCCACCAGCGAAAGGAAATACTCGGCCACCGGGCGCTCCATGGTGAGGCCTTCTGCCGAAAGCCTTTCGGCAAGCTCCGTCAGCAACCGGGCGCGTCCCTTGTGGAGGTGAAGCGGAACGATGGCTCCCTTCTCCAGGGCAAACCGATAAAGCTCATGGGCCTCCGGGAACTCCCGGGCCAGGAGCAGGAGATGGACCGTGCCCGCGGAGAGAGGCTTGAGAATGTCTGAGGAAAGCCCTTCTTTTTCGATCAAGAGTTCTCCCGAGCGGGCGAGCACCAGTTTTCGCGGCCCGAAAAGGCCCGTTTCGGAGAGCACGGTCGAGAGATTTTCTGGAGGAATCTCCGAAAGGTCCAGACGCTCACAGAGGGAGCCCTTTTCCTCCTGGATGGAGACGATGCGCAGGGCCTTTTCCAGGGTCTCCTCGGGGTCTCCGATAAAAATGTAAAGGGGCGCCAGGCGATCCCGGCGCGCAAGATCGAGCAGGCGCTTGAAGTGTGGTCCGGCAAAAACCGGCATGTTTCTAATTTAGCATCCCGGTTGCCGGGAGCACAATTCGTGATTAAATAGCAGAGCGAATCCGGAAGGGAGGTGGCGGAGATGGCCTACAGGCTGGTTCTGCATGTACCCGAATCCCAGAAGTTTGAGGTGGCGCTTAAGGTGGCCAGAAACTTCGTTAAGGCCATGGGCGGCGAGCCGCATGAGGTAAGGGTTCTGGTGAACGCCGAGGGGATCACCATCCTCAAGCGGTTTTCCGAGGTGGAGGAACTCTACCGCGAGGCCCGGAAGGACGGAGTGGCGGTCTATTTCTGTGAGAATGCCATGCGGGCCTTTGAGATCGATCGCGCCTTGCTGCCTGAAGGGGCCCGCACAGTTCCGGCCGGAATTCGCGCCTTGGTTGAGTGGCAGAACGAGGGTTTCCGGTACGTCCGGGCCTAAAGGGGAGGTAAAAATGGCTGAAAGACAGGAAAAAAGCGTGCTTCTTGATCAGCAGGACAAGCGAGTTCGCGAGCAACTCTCGCGCATCTCCCATAAGATCATGGTCATGTCTGGAAAGGGCGGGGTGGGAAAGAGCACCGTGGCCGTGAATCTCGCCGTGGGGCTTTCGCTTCAGGACTTCATGGTGGGGCTTCTGGATGTGGACCTTCACGGACCCAACATCCCCAAGATGCTCGGGGTAAGGAGGGAGCGGCTTCCCCGCCGGCCGGACGGCCGCCTGGGGGCCATAAGCTACTCCCCGAATCTCAAGTTCCTTTCCATTGAGCCCCTTCTTCCCAAGGAGGACGCGGCGGTCATCTGGCGTGGGCCGCTCAAGATCTCGGCCATCAAACAATTTATCGGCGATATTGATTGGGGAAAACTTGATTATCTCATCATCGACGCCCCTCCCGGAACCGGAGACGAACCCCTCACCGTGGCCAAGACCATTCCCGACGCCTACGCCTTAGTGGTGACCACTCCCCAGGAGGTCTCCCTCATCGACGTCCAGAAGTCCATCAACTTCTGTCGCAAGGTCAAGATGCGCATCCTGGGGCTGGTGGAGAACATGAGCGGATTCATCTGTCCGCACTGCGGAAAGGAACTGGATCTTTTCAAGCGGGGAGGCGGAGAAAGGCTGGCCCAGGAACTCGGTATCCGTTTCCTAGGGCGTATCCCGGTGGACCCCCGGGTGGTGGCCGCGGGGGATGCCGGAAAACCAGTGATGGGAGCTTACCCCGAGTCCATCACGGCCAAGGCCTTTGAGGAGCTGGTGCGCAACGTGGTGGCGGCCACGGAGGAGATGTGGCGCGAGGTGGAGGAGGGGCGCTACATGCGAGTGGCCGTGCCGGTGGAGGGCAACCGCCTGGCCAAGGACCCGGTTTCCGCGGATCTTTTCGCGGTTTACGATGTGGAGGCCGGGACGGTACGGGTTAAAGATGTAATCAAACGCCCGGAGGATCAGGATCTTGAAGCCTTCCTCAAGGAACAGGTGGCTACCCATCTTCTGGCCCTGGAATTGCCTCCGGAGTGGAAGGAGAGGCTTGAGGCCGCGCGCATCCGGGTGGTCCTCGGGGGAGCTTCGGACATGGGGCCTGACACCCTCCTTCAGGACTTCCTTTCCGGAATCCTCAGGTAAGGGGCCTCCCCCGCCTCACTCAGGAGACTTTCAAGTTCTCCCCAAATTTCTCCATGGATATGAAGAAAATTTTTCAGTTTGGCGGTTGCCGGATCGCTTATAGCAGATTTCTAGAGCTTCTGCTAAACTCATAACTAAGTCCTTTCTGGAGAGTAAATCATGCAGGTTTTTGGACTCCCGGAAATAAACATAAACTTACATTTACTGAGATCTCTGAATAACATTCCCCTCCCTCGGGAGGGGATAGGGGAGGGGGACTTTTTCAGAGGTCTCAACGTTTCTCTGGGGAGAGCAGAGGACATTGATCTGAAAACGGACATAGCCAATGCCTGAAAAAAACTAAAAAGTACGTTGAAAGTTATGGGCAGGATAGTAGTTGATCCGAAAGTAAGATTCGGGAAACCCTGTATCAGGGGAACCAGGATTACCGTTCAGGAAGTCCTTGAACTGGTCAATGAAGGGATTCCCTTTGGAAAGATAATTGAGGAATACTATCCGGAACTAACCGAGGAAGACATAAAGGCCTGTATCAGATACGCCATCGAACTGATTAGTGCCGAGGATGTCCACCTGGAAGCGGTTTGATGAAATTTCTGCTGGATCAGAACGTGTATCTAAAAACGGCCCTTTTTCTCAGGAATCTGGGGCATGACGTGGTAAGGGTTGCGGAGATAGGCCTTGAAAGAGCCACGGATGAGGAACTTCTTCTTAAAGCGCTAGAGCTTGAGAGGATTTTTGTCACTCGGGACAAGGATTTCGGCAATCTTGTTTTCGTAAAAGGGTTTAAGGCAGGGGTTGTACTTTTGCGCATTGATCCATCGAATATGGAGAAGGTGCATCGTATCCTAGAAGTTGTGCTGGATGCGCTTGAAGAATCCGAGGTCAGGTCGTCCTTTATCGTGGTAGGTCCTTCCGGTTACAGGGTGCGAAAACTCTCCGGAACCAGATAATTTCTGGCGATTCTTGGTCATATCTTCAGAATATCACAGATCCACGGCGAAGGTGAAGCCCTTGAGATAGAGGGTTTCGGGGTGGGCCGGGTTTTCGGGGTGATCCGGGGCCTGGAAGTGGCGGGCAAAAAGGCGCAGGTTGCGCCCCCGGGCCCCGGAGCGCACCAGGGTTAAAAGATCCTCTGCGGAAATAAATTGGGAACAGGAGGAGGTAAAGAAAAAACCGCGTTTTAAGGCCGAAAGGGTCCTGCGGTTCACCTCCCGGTATTTTTCGCGTCCCGAGGAAAGGGCCCTCCGGGTCTTGATAAAGGCCGGGGGATCAAGGATCACGAGATCGGCATCCGGTGCGTCCCGCAGGAACTCCTCCACCTTGCTTTGAATGGGAAAAAAACGCTCCCCGAAGCCGTTTATCCGGGCACATTCTTCGGCAAGCTCTAAGGCCTTTGCGGAACGCTCCACGGAAAAGACCCTGCGAGCTCCGCCGGAAAGGGCGTAAATCCCGAAGGCCCCGGTGTAGGCAAAAAGGTCAAGCACTAAGGCCTCCCGGGAAAGCCTTCTTATAAACCGGCGATTTTCCCTCTGGTCAAGGAAAAAGCCCGTCTTCTGGCCGTGAAGGGGATCCACCAGAAAACGAAGCCCGTCCATGGTGATCTCTACGGGGGAATCAAGCCTTCCGGAGACCACCTCCACGTAAAGCTCAAGGCCCTCCTCCCGGCGCACCGGAAGGTCGTTCTTTAAGACCACGGCCGAGGGGGAGAGAACCTCGGAGATAGCCGCCACCACCGTCTCCCGCCGCCTCTCAAACCCGGCGGTTGAAATCTGCACCACAGCCACCTTTCCGTAAACGTCTACCGTAAGCCCCGGAAGCCCATCCCCCTCACCGTGGATCAGGCGAAAGGCCTCCTCTCCGGGATAAAGTCTTTGTCTTAAAGAAAGCGCCCGGCGAAAGACCGCGGCGAGAAAGGCCCGATCAAGGGTACGGTCCTCGCGGGAGAAGATGCGCACCGGAATGCGGCTTTGGGGATTGAAATACCCCCGGGCAAGAAAATACCCCTCAGGGGAGACGAGCCGCACCTCTTCTCCCAGGGGCTCCTCCGGCCACTCGGAAAGATCCCGTCTTTCAAGCCATAGCCTTCCGGAAAGGACGGTCTTCACCCCCCGGGGGCTAAGCCTTACGGTTGCCGTCTTCACGGCCGGATCCCGAGCCGGCGAAGGATTTCAAGACTCCGGAAGGTATCTCCCGGGCCGGTGGTGTGCGGGGTCACCGGAAGCAAGACCTCTCCCGAAGGGTGCCAGTCCTCAACCAGCACCTCGTCCTCGGCGTTTACATAGGTAAGGTGAAGATCCAGCATGGGCCTTACCGGGCTTAAGCGACCTTTAGCGTCGCGGCCAAGCGGCACCCCCTCAAAGCGCCTCCTCTTAAGGGTCAGAAACCACATCCCCCGGCGAACCCTCCCCGAGAGCTTGTCGCTCATGACCCCTTTGGGGGTCTTCCCCTTAAAGAATTCCCGGAACTGGGCCTCTATCTCGGCGTCCTCCTGCACGAAAAGCTCCTGCCATTCCTCAAAGTCCGGGGCCTCGTAAAGGGTAAGATAAAGCCCCTCATCCCGGGCCATCCACACCGCATGACAGCTTGCGCAGCGCACCCGGGAAAGCACCTTCCGGGTGTGAAAGGGTCGGCGGCCGGCCACCTTCGGATGACAGGAAAGGCAACCCTTTCCGGGCTTCCCCTCCATGAGTTCGGCCTTTCCGTGGCAGGCGGTGCAGGGAAGGCCTTTTTGGGCGTGAAGATCCGGGGTCATCTCGTGGAATTCAATCCCCCAGGGACGGGCCGGAAATTCGCCTTCCACAAGAGGCGTGCGGAAGGCGTAGGGAAGATCATGGGCGAAGAATCCGTAGTAGTCCCAGCCCACCCGGTTCCCGTAGTGGCAGTGGAGACAGTTTCGGGAAGTGGGTTTTTGAAAGCGGTGATCCTGAAGCTCCCCCCCGGCATAGGGCAGGTGACAGGCCGCACAACCCGTGCCCCGCCGGGCCTCGGGATAGTCCTCGCCCGGGAAAAAGAGATGACATTTAAGGCACCGACGCCGGAGAAGGTCATAGACCAAATCCGCCCGGCTCTTTATGCCGGCGGGCTCGGGGATCTCCGTGAGGGACTTCACCCCCGGAAGCCCGAAGGCCGAAAGCACGGCGTTTACCGCCGGAGCGAGGGTGTAGTGGGGGCTTTTCTTTAAGGCCCGAATCTCCCGGGCGTGGCACGAGCCGCAGGCCCGCTCCCAGTTTTCGGGATGCGCCGGGTGGGCGATGAGCCCCCGGTGAGCCGTCTCTTTTTTCTCGGAGGCCGCGTTCCCTCCGTGACACCGCGTGCAGGGAAAATCGTGCCGGGAATCAAGCTTTACCTCGTGACACTTAAGGCACCCCGAAGGAAGGGCCGTTTTTACCGTCAAAATCAGAAGAAACAGGACTAAGGCCGGCGCCCGCATGCCCCCTATCATACCCCGAAATTTCTCTCCTTGCTTTACCTTGAAAAGATTGTTTAAGATAGGAGGAGGGAGGATTTCCCATGGAGACGGCCAGAAAATTACCGAAAGCGGAAACCTCTTTTTTGGTTATAGAGGGTAAAGGAGAGGAGGAACCCTTCGGCCCGATCTCTCCCGAGGAGTACCTGCGGTTTGAGGAGGCGGCGGAGATCAAGCACGAATATGTGGCCGGCTATGTTTACGCTATGTCCGGAGTCACCAAACGGCACAACCTGATCAACTTTAAACTGGGCTACCTCCTTTTTCCCCGAGCCCAGGAAAAGGGTTGCCAGATGTTTATGGCCGAGGTCAAACTCTATCTTCGCTTTGGAAACAAACACTTTTATTACTATCCCGACCTGGTGGTAAGTTGCGATCCGGAGGATCGGGACCCGCTTCTGGTGGAAAGGCCCTGCCTCATCGCCGAGATCTCCTCTCCTTCCACGGCCCGCATCGACCGCCTGGAAAAGTTCTTTCTTTACACGCAGATCCCGAGCCTTAAGGAATACCTCATTTTTTCCCAGGACCGCCCCGAGGCCTTAGTCTATCGGCGCTCGCGGAACTGGGAGGAGGAGGTTTACAGCCGCCCCGAGGACCGGATAAGGCTTGAGTGCCTGGAGGCGGAGATCCCGCTTTCCGAACTTTACGCCGGACTTCCGGAGGAGGGTTAAATCCCGCACACCCTTCGGGCAGCCTCATCAAGCATCCGGGAAAGGCCGCCTCTTTCCATCGGGCTAAAACCCAGGGCCTCGCGC
>WFPH01000166.1 GCA_015487645.1 Thermosulfurimonas sp.
CCCGTAAAGTGGACGAGGTTTATCTCGGGCCGGACCCCGACCGGGAGGGAGAGGCCATCGCCTGGCATATCGCCGAAGAGCTCAAGCCTCTGGGGAAACCTTTGCGGCGACTTCTCCTTTACGAGCTTACGGCCCAAGGCATTCGGGAAGCCCTTAAATCTCCGGCTGAACTTGATCCCCGGAAATACGAAGCCCAGCGAGCCCGGCGAGTACTCGATCGACTGGTGGGTTATCATCTCTCGCCCCTTCTCTGGGAAAAGGTCAAGCGAGGGCTCTCGGCCGGCCGGGTTCAGTCCGTAGCTCTGCGGCTGATTTGTGAGCGCGAGGCCGAGATCCGGGCCTTTCGCCCCGAAGAATATTGGACCATAGAGGCCGAGATCCGCACTCCTCGTGGGGATGTCTTTGAGGCCCGTCTAGAAAAGAAAGACGGCCATAAGCTCCGCCTGGGCTCAAAGGAAGAGGCCGAAGAGGTCTTGGCAGATCTTCGCCGTTTCCTGGAAAAGGAGGGGCTCAAGGTTTTCCAGATTCAGAGGAAGGAAGTCCAGAGGAAGACCCCTCCCCCTTTCATCACCAGCACCCTTCAGCAGGAGGCCTTCCGGCGTTTCCGCTTTCCGGCCAAAAAGACTATGTATCTGGCTCAGAGACTGTATGAGGGGGTAGAGATCCCGGGAGAGGGCCCCGTAGGACTCATTACTTATATGCGGACGGATTCCGTGCGTATAGCACGCGAGGCCCAGGATGCGGCCCGGGAAATCATAGCCCAAGTCTTCGGTAAGGATTTCCTGCCCTCAAAACCCCCGCAATATAGGGCCCGGGCCACGGCTCAGGAGGCCCATGAGGCCATCCGACCTACCCGGTTCGATCTCTCCCCGGAAAGACTCGCCGGTGTGCTCCCGCCGGACGAGTGGAAGCTTTATGACCTCATCTGGCGACGGTTTCTGGCTTCCCAGATGACCCCGGCCCGTTATGAAACCACCACGGTGGGGATCACGACCGGGCCTTACCTCTTTTCGGCTCGCGGGCGCAGGCTTATACATCCTGGTTTTCTGGTGGTCTATCAGGTGGAAGAGGAAGCTCCGGGTCTTCCGTCCCTGGAGGAGGGCGAAACACTCATTCTGGAGAACCTCCTTTCCAAACAGCACTTCACCAAACCGCCAGCTCGCTACACCGAAGCTACCCTCATCCGGACGCTGGAAGAAAAGGGTATCGGTAGACCGTCCACTTATGCTCAGATCGTTTCTACCATCAAAGAAAGAGGTTACGTGGAAAGCGTTTCCGGGACTCTTCGGCCCACCGAACTGGGCCTTCTGGTGAACGACCTCCTGGTGAAGGCCTTCCCGGAGCTCATGGATCCCGGTTTTACGGCCCGCATGGAGGCCTTCCTCGACGAGATCGCAGAAGGCCGGGCCGAGCGCAGGGAAGTTTTGAGGAGATTTTATGAGGACCTCCTTCGGGATCTACAGGCCGCGGAGACCGAAATGGTTTCTTTGAAAGCCGGGGTGCCTTCCGGACTCAAGTGCCCGGAATGCGGAGCGGATATGCTTTTGAGGGTGGGCCGAGCCGGTCCCTTTCTGGCCTGTAGCCGTTATCCTGACTGCCGGGTCACGGGGGACTACGAGCGGGATGAGACCGGCCAACTCAGGCTTGTCAAAAAAGAAGAGGGCCCCCGGGGGACCTGTCCGGTCTGCGGAGGGCCTCTGGTCCTTCGGCGGGGTCGTTTCGGGGAATTCCTGGCCTGCGGAAATTATCCCGAGTGTCGTTACACTCGACCGGTGGGTCTCGGGATAGCCTGCCCCCGGGAAGGCTGTGAGGGGGAGATCGTCAAGCGCCGTTCCCGCAAGGGCCGTACCTACTACACCTGTTCACGGGCCCCGGAGTGCGATTTCGTGCTCTGGGATGAACCGATAGCGGAAGAATGTCCGGAGTGCGGGGCCCCCTTTGTGGCCGTGAAGGGAGGACGCCATCCGCGCAAGTATTGTCCTTTCTGTAAAAAACGGCTGAACCTTGAAGATCAAGAATAAGAAGAACCGGGAACGTGTAGGGGAACGAGCCGTGAGAGAGCGCGAGCCATCCTTTCAGAATGGCCTGCCCATCCAGTGTCCGGTCTGTGGAGAGCCGGCCGAACTGGTGGGCCGGTGAGCCCAGGCCCGGGTGAGGTGTCTCACCTGCGATAAAGACTGGCCGGTAGCCCTCCTTTCAGAGGAGAGTCTGGAAGAGGCTCGGGAAAGAATCCTCCGATGTCTGGAGTCCTGCGGAGAGAATCTCTTCTGAGGCCTCAGCCGGGGTTCCGCTGTGGCTTGCGGGGCCTTCTCGTATTGACCGAACCGGACTTTCGTTTCATCCGGAAGGGACTCCCCTTCGAGGGATCGAAAAGGCTTTTTCTGGCCGAAGTTTGTTTTGGCCGGGAGGGAGGGTTCGTTGGGCCGGCCCTGGGAGCGCCTCAGGCGGTGATGCTTCTTGAAAATCTGGTGGCTGCCGGGGCCAGGGAGATCCTGGTTTTCGGCTGGTGCGGGGCCCTGGGGGAAGATCCGCCCCTGGGGGCGTTTTTCGTTCCGGAAAGGGCTTTGAGTGCGGAGGGGACTTCTCGACATTACCTCCCTGGCCGACGGGTCTTCCGGCCGGCGTTCGGTCTCCTGCATCGTCTCCGGAGGAGTCTGGCGGAGTCCGGGTTGTCTTTCTATACCGGCACGGTGGTTTCAACCGATGCTCCTTATCGGGAAGATGAAGTTTTCCTGTCAAGATTCCGCGAAAAGGCGGAGGCCGTGGATATGGAGACCTCGGCCCTATTTTCCGCGGCCGAATTCCTGGGAGTGAAAATTGCGGCCCTCCACCTGGTAAGCGACCGACTGGCCCCGGGTGGAAGAGAAACCTTCCCTCTTTCCCGCTGGAGGACTCTCCGGAGGAGGCTTTTTCCGATCCTGCGGGATTTTTGGGCCACCGGATGGTTGACAACCCCGGCGGGTATTGCTAAAAATTCGAAAATGACGAGGGAAGGCGCGTAGCTCAGTGGGAGAGCGCTTGCTTGACGCGCAAGAGGTCGGCGGTTCGATCCCGCCCGCGCCTACCATTGAAAACCAAGGCCTCTTTGGGGAGATCCCCAAGAGGCCTTACTTTTGTTTGGAAAGGGAGAGGGGGAGGTGAAAATCCGGATTTCTTGCCAGGGGAAAGAGGTCGAGATCGAAAGTGGCTCGCCGGCTTCTGTCCTCGTGGAACTCTTTGGTTTCAAGGCCCCTCGCCCGATAGCCTTCCGGCTGGATGGAGAGCTTTTGGACCTCCATTCTCCGCTTACTCGGGAAGGGGAGGTAGAGCCCATTTTTCCCGGAGATCCTGAAGCCCTGCCCATTTTGAGACACACCGCGGCTCATGTCCTGGCCCAAGCGGTGAAGGAGCTTTTTCCCGAGGTCAAGCTCGGAATAGGTCCAGCCACGGAAGAGGGTTTTTATTACGACTTTGACGCCCCGCGCCCTTTCACTGAGGAGGATCTGAAGGTCATCGAGAAGAAGATGAAAGAGGTCGTGAAGCGGCGCTACCCCCTTCATAGAGAGGAGCTCTCCAAGGAAGAGGCCGAAAGGCTTTTTCGGGAGCGGGGCGAGGATTACAAACTTGAGCTCATCCGGGAAATCCCGGATGAAAAAGTGAGTCTCTACCGCCAGGGAAATTTTGTGGATCTCTGTCGGGGTCCGCACCTGCCGCATACCGGTCTGGTAAAGGCCTTCAAGTTGCTTTCCGTGGCGGGAGCCTACTGGCGGGGTGATGAGCGTAACCCTCAGCTTCAACGGATCTACGGCACGGCCTTCTTTGACAAGGAGGCTCTCAAGGCTTACCTGGAGAGGCTTGAGGAGGCCAAGCGACGGGATCACCGCAAGTTAGGCCGAGAGCTTGAGCTTTTCAGCATCGAGGAAGAGGTAGGTCCGGGGCTCATCCTGTGGCACCCCAAGGGGGCCATCGTTCGCAAGGAGATCGAAGACTTTTGGCGAGAGGAACACCTCCGGCGAGGCTATCAGCTGGTTTATACCCCTCACATTGCTCGCCGTGATCTCTGGAAGGTCTCCGGACATCTCGATTTTTACGCCGAGAACATGTTTGCCCCTATGGAGATCGACGAGCGGGCCTATCAGCTCAAGCCTATGAACTGCCCTTTTCATATCCTGATCTATAAAAGCAAGAAGCGAAGTTACCGGGAATTTCCCATTCGTTACTGTGAGCTGGGCACGGTTTACCGTTACGAAAGGAGCGGCGTTCTCCACGGGCTACTGCGGGTCCGGGGCTTCACTCAGGATGACGCCCACATCTTTTGCCGGGAAGACCAGCTTGAGGAAGAAATCTTCAAGGTTTTGGATCTGGTAGTGTATTTCCTTTCGGTTTTCGGTTTTCGGGAATACCAAATCTATCTCTCCACCAGGCCTGAAAAATATGTGGGCTCGGACGAGATCTGGGAGAAGGCCGAGGGGGCTCTGCAGGCGGCTTTGGAGAAGAAGGGGCTTGCCTACGAGATCGATCCCGGAGAAGGGGTCTTCTACGGCCCCAAGATCGACCTCAAGATTCGGGACGTCCTGGGTCGTTTCTGGCAGTGTTCCACTATCCAGGTGGACTTCAATATTCCGGAAAGATTTGACTTGGTTTACATGGGGCCGGACAATCAACCCCATCGGCCCATAATGATTCACAGGGCTCTCTTAGGGTCTCTTGAGAGGTTTTTCGGCGTTCTGATTGAGCATTATGCCGGGGCCTTCCCGGTTTGGCTGGCACCGGTGCAGGCTGTGATCCTTACAGTGGCGGATCGGCATCAGGCCTTCGCCGAGGAGGTGTGGCAGGTTTTGCGAGAGGCCGGTCTTCGTGCCGAACTTGATCTGCGAGGAGAGCGCTTGAGTTTCAAGATCCGCGAGGCGCAGGTGAAAAAAATTCCATATATGATTATTATCGGGGATAAGGAAGTAGAAGCCCGGCAGCTCACCGTGCGCACCCGAAGGGGTGAAAATTTGAGCCTTACTTTGGAGGAGTTTGTTGACCGGGTAAAACGTGAAATTGCCGAAAAAACTATTTCTTAGGAGGTTTATTTGGGAAGCATAGACAAGCGCAAGTATCGGGTAAACGAGAAGATTCGGGCCCGGGAGGTCAGGCTTATAGGGCCGGACGGCAAGCAGATAGGCATTGTGCCTTTGCGGGAGGCCCTGGCCAAGGCTGAAGAGTATGGCCTAGATCTGGTAGAGGTTGCTCCCCAGGCCAATCCTCCGGTCTGCAAGATTATGGACTATGGACAATTTCTCTACCAGGAGGCCAAGAAGGCCAAGGAGGCCAAGAAACGGCAGACCCAGGTGGAGCTCAAGGAGATTAAGGTCCGGCCCAAGACCGAGGAGCATGATCTTCAGACCAAGATCAAGCACATCCGGCGGTTTCTTGAAGACCGAAATAAAGTTAAAATAAGAGTGTTTTTCCGGGGTCGGGAGATCGTCCATCCGGAGCTGGCCCACCAGGTCTTGCAAAAAATCCAGGATGCGGTTAAGGATTTGGGCCAGGTTGAGATGGCCCCTCGGCTAGAGGGTCGACAGATGATCATGATCCTGGCTCCGCTTAAAAAATAGTTCTTTCGGGGGAAGAGATGGGCAAGAAGAACAAGATGAAGACCAACCGTTCGGCGGCCAAGCGCTTCAAGGTCAGCGGAAAGGGTAAAATCGTACATTTTCGGGCGGGCAAGAGCCACCTCAACCGTAAAAAGAGCGCCAAAAGGAAGCGTCGTTTGCGGCAGGATAAGGTTCTCGAAGGGGGGTATGTAACCCGCGTTAAACAACTCATTCCGTACAAGTTTTAAAGGAGGGGATGCGTCATGCCTCGTGCGAAAGGCGGATTCAAGACCCGGAGGCGGCACAAGAAGCTGATCAAGATGGCCAAGGGCTACTGGGGACAGCGCAAGAACTGCTTCCGCAGGGTGCGCGAGACTGTGGAACGGGCCCTGGTTTATGCCTATCGGGATCGCAAACAAAAGAAACGCGATTTTCGTCGGCTGTGGCAGGTGAGGATCAACGCGGCGGCCAGGCTCCACGGGCTTAACTACAGCCGGTTCATGGGAGGGCTTCGGAAGGCCGGGGTGGCTTTGGATCGTAAGATCCTGGCCAATCTGGCGGTGACCGAGCCCGAGGTCTTTGCGCAATTGGTGGAGAAGGCCAAGCAGGCCTGGCAGTAGTTCTTTATGACCGAAAAGGAGCTTGAGGAGCTAAGGTCCCGGGTCCTTTCAGAAGTTGAGGCCGCCCGGGACCTCAAGGCTCTGGAAGATCTTCGGGTCCGCTATCTCGGTAAAAAGGGGCTGGTCACTTCTATCGTCAAAGGTATCAAGGATCTCCCTCCGGAGCTCCGGCGGGTCATCGGGCGCAAGGCCAATGAGTTAAAGGCCGAACTTGAGGACCTGATTCGCCGCCGGAAAGAGGATCTGTTGCGGGCCGCCGAAGACGAGGCGCCGGGGGTGGATCTGACGCTTCCCGGTCGGCCCTATGAGCTGGGGAAATTTCATCCGATTACCCAGGTGCTTCAGGAGATATGTGATATTTTTACCAGGCTGGGCTTTAGCATTGCCCGTGGTCCGGAAGTGGAGACCGACTATTACAACTTTGAGGCCCTGAACATCCCTCCGGACCACCCAGCCCGGGAGATGCAGGATACTTTCTACTTCCCGGAGGGCTTTCTTCTTCGTACGCACACCTCGCCCATTCAGATCCGGATCATGCTTTCCCAGAAACCTCCTCTCCGGATCATTGCCCCGGGCAAGGTCTACCGGTGCGATTCCGATGTGCGTCACACCCCTATGTTTCATCAGGTGGAAGGTCTTCTGG
>WFPH01000167.1 GCA_015487645.1 Thermosulfurimonas sp.
GCCGGTCGAGGGCTTTGAGGGTTTCCACGGCCCGAGGGAGCACCCGAAGGGTCTTGCGGGAAAAGCTCTTGAGGCTCTCGTTGGTGGCCCCGAAGGCCTTTAAAAAGGGCAGGATGAGTTTGAGAGTGTCTCCTGCCTTGTAGCCCGGGCGTTTTTCCACGTCAGCGAGGTAATCATCGTACCGGGAGACCCGTGCGAAGAACTCTCCGCCCCTCGGTATGAGGGCCTCCGCAAATTCGTAGGCGTTGTCATTCAACGTAATGGGACCTTCACAGTCAAGCGCCACCAGCGGCATTCTCAACCCCTTGGGTTAGGTCTTTGTGATGCTAAAATGACAAAAAGCATTATATTAAAATTCCAGAGATTCGGCCAGGTCTAGAGGAATGCCTATTTACGAATTCCGGTGCGAGGTTTGTGGGGAGATTTTCGAGAAGCTGATGAAGATGGGGGAAGACTTTCCACCTTGTCCGAAGTGTGGAGAAGCCCGGGTGATGAAACTACCTTCGATCTTTGGGTTTCAGGACGCCGCGGATTACCGTTCCGAAAGGGAAAGGGCCATCCTCAAGAGGGCCAGAGATTACCTGGTGGACGGGAAAGTGAAAGACGCTCAGCGGTTCCTCTCCCTGGCCAAGGAATATGTTAAGACCGATGCGGTAAAAAAACTCCATGATACCCTGAGCGAGAGGAAGCCCGTAAAGGGAGGCTATATCAGCCGTACGGAAGTGGTTATAAAAAAGAAGAAATAACCGAGATCGTTGCGTGGGAGGACTATCCATGAGCAAAGAGAAAGGGGAGGCCCCACTCCCTCCGGTGACTTTCAGCACTTTTATCCTTTCGCTAAACACCGCGGCTTTGATTCATTTGGGGGAGCTTCCCAACCCTGAAACCAACGAAAAGAGTGTAAACCTGGCCCTGGCCCGACATACCATTGACACGCTGGATATGCTCCGGGAGAAGACCAAAGGCAACCTCACTCCGGACGAGGAACGTCTGCTCGAAAGCATCCTTTATGAACTACGGATACGTTATGTGAAGCTTACTTCATGAAGCTTCTGGCCCCGGCAAAACTCAACCTTTTCTTGCGAGTCCTGAGACGTCGGGCGGATGGTTACCACGATCTGGAGACCCTTTTTCAGAAGATCTCTCTCTGCGATGAGGTCCATCTGGAGAAGGCCAGCGGGATAACCCTTGAGGTGGAAGGTGAAGCACCCTCCGGGCGGGAAAATCTGTGCTTCCTGGCGGCGGAAAGGTATCTCTCCCGGGCGGCGATCGAGGCCGGAGTCTTCATCCGGCTGGTAAAAAGGATACCCTCCGGCACTGGGCTAGGAGGGGCCTCGAGCGATGCGGCCGCGGTCCTCAAGGGGTTGGCCCGTCTCTATCCCGGACATCTTCCGGAAAGCGAACTATTTGAGATGGGCCGAAGCCTCGGAGCCGATGTGCCGTTTTTCCTGTCTTCCTATTCTACGGCTTTAGGGAAAGGTATCGGGGAGAAGCTCACTCCCTGGCCCACGCTTCCGGCCTGGTATCTGGTGGTGGTACCACCTTTTCGTATCTCTACCGCCTGGGCCTACCAAAATTTGAGATTGACAAAGGAGAGAAGCCCGCTTAATTATGGGCCGGAAAATTTTTCTTGGGGAAAAAAATTGGTGAACGATTTCAAGAGGTTGGTTTTTGAGAAATATCCTGAACTTGAAGAGCTCGAAGGGGCTCTGAGGGAAGCTCGGGCGCTCAATGCGGGGCTTTCCGGAAGTGGTTCGGCTCTTTTTGGGGTCTTTGAGACGGAAAGAGAGGCCCGGAGGGCCAAAGAAGCCCTGATAAAACGATTTCCGGCTTATCAGTTTTTCGTGGTTACCAATTATTCTCCCGAGGAGGAAAAGTTATGTTCATCAATCACATGAAGATCTTTAGTGGCACCTCCAATCCCGAGCTCTCTCGCAAGATCTGTGAATACTTGGCCGTTCCTCTGGGGCAGATGGAGATCAGACGTTTCAGCGACGGGGAGATCTTTGTGGAGATCAAGGAAAATGTCCGGGGGGCGGATGTCTTTGTGGTGCAGTCCACCTGCACGCCGGTAAACGAGCACCTCATGGAACTTCTTATCATTATTGA
>WFPH01000168.1 GCA_015487645.1 Thermosulfurimonas sp.
GCGGCACAGGCGTTCAAAGCCGTAAGCCCCGGCACGACCTCGATCTCGAAGGCCCCAAGTCCCCCCCTTTCCCGCAAAAGCTCGAAGACCAGTCCGGCCAGGCCATAGATTCCGGGGTCTCCCCCACTCACCAGGGCCACCCGGTGGCCCGCAAGCGCCAGCTCTATGGCCTTATCGGCCCGTTCCACCTCCCGGGTCATACCGGCTTCGAAGATCTCTTTCCCGGAAAGCAGGGGCCTGACAAGCTCGAGGTACCGGCCGTAGCCCACCACGTGGGTGGCCTCCCGCAGGGCCCTCCGGGCCGCAGGCGTCATTTCGGCAGGGTCTCCAGTCCCGATCCCTATCAGGGAAAGGCGTCCCCGCCTGGGCGGGGCCTCGGCCACAGCCACGGTGACCTCCGGGCTCTTCTCCTTGGCGACGATCAACCTGGCTCCCCGGCCGGCCGCAAGCAAGGCCGCCGGCTCGGCCACGGCCAGCGCCCCGGTGCTGCGTCTTGCGGCCCGGGAGACCGCAAGGCCCTTCTCCTCGACCTCCCGGGAGAGGGCCTCCGCCGGGAAGGAGAAGACCCGCAGGCCCTTTTCCGAAACCCATGCCCGGAACCCTTCTTCTTCCGCCTTCGAGTCCAGGGTGCCCACTCCGGCCATCGCTTCCTCAAGGAGCCCGTGGCGGGCCAGCACCGCCGAAACGGCCTCCGCCAGACTCTCGGCCGGGATTCCCCGATTGAAGCCCACCCCCACGTAGAGCACCCGCGGCACCGCCTGGAGTTTCCCCAGAGGAATCTCCCGGCGGCGATAGGAAATCACCAGATCGGCCTCCTCCGGGGAGAAAACCTCCTCCCAGGCTCCGGGAAGGGGCAGGGGATACTCTCTGAAGATCCTGAGCTTCCCTCGCTCCAGGTAGGCGGCCATGAAGGCCGGCACCCGATCCGCCGGCCGCAGGACAGCCCCATGGTCTTCGGCCCAGAGATCCAGGGCTGGGAGGCCGGCGAGATCGCTGGCGGTGGTTATGACCGGTTCGGTTCCCAGAACAGCGGCCAGCTCCCGGGCCAGGGCATTGGCTCCTCCGAGGTGTCCGGAAAGAAGACTTATCACGTGGCACCCCTTCTCATCGATCACCACCACCGCCGGGTCTTCCTTCTTGTTTTGGAGAAGGGGGGCTATGGTCCGCACGGCCACCCCGCAGGCCCCGATAATCACCAGCCCCACGCCTTTGCGCCAGTTTGAGGCCAGCGCAGCCCGCGAAAAAGGTTCCACCCTCGCCTCTGGAAAGTGATCCGCCAGACGGTGGGCCAGCCTTTCCGCCCGCGCGGTCACCGGCAGGAAAATAAGGCTCTCAGGACTTGCGGCCATAGAGTTTTGAGCGGGTCTCCTGTGGTCTCTCGCGGACGGCCAAAGCCTGGCCCACGTAGATGAGGGCCGTCCGGCGAATACCGGCTTCTTCCACCAGACGCGAAAGCTCTCCCAGCCGTCCGTAAAGGAGTCGTTCCTCCGGGAAACCCAGTTTTTCGGCCACCGCTACCGGAGTCTCCGGAGGAAGACGGGTGAGGAGAGCCTTCTCTATGGTGGCCGCCTGATGGATGCTGAGGAAGATCACCAGGGTAACATCCTCCCGGGCGAAATAAGCCAGATCATCCGGAGTTGGCCCGGGGGTCCGCCCTCCCAGCCGGGTAAAGACCACCGTCTGGGCCACCTCCGGCACGGTAAGCTCGAGTCCCATCCTGGCCGCTCCCAGCGAGGCCGAGCTCACCCCGGGAATCACCTCGTAGGCCAGCCCCAGGCGTCGCAGGGCCGCGATCTCCTCGTTGATGGCGCTGTAGAAGGCCGTATCCCCGCTGTGCAACCGGGCCACGGTCTCGCCCCTCCGGGAGGCCTCGGCCATGGTCTCCACGATCTCCTCCAGGCTCTTTCCGTGGGAATCATAGAGCCTGGCTCCGGGCGGAGCTTCCTCAAGGAGGGCCGGGTTAAGCAGACTTCCAGCATAGACCACCAGGGAGGCCCTGCGCAGCACGTCGAGGCCCTTGACCGTGATGAGCTCCGGGTCTCCGGGCCCGGCTCCGATGAAGTAGATCATGCCCGGCATTTTACCCCCGGAGGGCCCTCAGGACAAAGACCGGAGTCTGAGGAGAGAGCACGGTGTGCCCGGCCAGATCGCGCGCCCGGGCCACCGCCATCTGGATCACCTCCAGGCTGAAACCCCTTCCGGAGAGAAACCGCCGGGCCTCTTCCAGATGTTCCAGGGAGACCAGCGTAAGGACCAGAGGGCCGGGGAAGGCCCTCTGGCAGAGATGTTCAAGGATTTCGGAGAGTCTACCCCCCGAACCTCCCACGAAAACCCGATCCGGGGTGGGGAGATCGCGCAGGACCTCCGGGGCCTCGCCACGAATGATCTCCAGGTTCAGAAGCCCGAAGCGCTGGCGATTTTCCTCCAGATAAGCTGCTCTTTCCGGGGAGCGTTCCACGGCCAGGACCCGCAAAAGAGGAAAGGCCCGGGCCACTTCGCTGCTGAGCCCCCCGGCCCCAGCC
>WFPH01000169.1 GCA_015487645.1 Thermosulfurimonas sp.
AGACCTCACGGACCGGGAATACATAGGCCTCTTCCAGAAGAGCCTCCGTACGCTGGGAGACCGGATCGAAGACCTTAATCTTCTCCAGGGTATCCCCGAAGAAATCCAGCCTCAGGGGGTTTTCGTAGGTCGGGGGCCAGAGGTCGATCACCGCTCCCTTGACCGCAAACTCGCCCACCCGCTGAACCACGCCCACCCGTTCATACCCCAATCCCACGAGCTTCTCCAGGAAGGGCTCCCGCGGAAACTCCTCGCCAGGGATAAGGTATTCATAGGCCTCCCGCAGGGCCTCCCGCGGCGGCACTCTGCGGAGAAGGGCTTCTATGGAAGCCGCCAGCACCCGGCCCCTGCCGACAAGAAGACCGCAAAGGGCGGCCATCCGGCTCGCTTCCTCTTCTGCCGAGGGCAAAACCTCGGCAAACGGAGGATGTTCCACGGGGGGAAAGATTTCTACCGGCTCGCTCGAAAAGAAACGGAAGGCCCGTAAAAAACCATAAGCCTCCCTATCCTCGGGGAAGACTAAGAGGAGAGGATCCGAAAGAGAAATACGTGACAGGGAAAAGGCCAGGGAGGCCGGCCGTAGCCCCCCTAGCCTGAAAACCCCCTGACCTTTAGCTAGAAAGTCTTCAAGAGCCCTGAGACCTTGCGGAAGTTCCACTCAGAAAACACACTAGACTGCTTGGGCAGACTCCAGGGGATACACACTCACCACCTTCCGGCCCCCGCGAGTCTCGTATCTGACCACCCCGTCGATCTTGGCAAACAGCGTAAAGTCTCGGCCCATGCCCACGTTGAATCCGGGACGAATCTTGGTCCCCCGCTGGCGTACCAGGATATTTCCGGCCCGCACCACCTGACCATCGTAACGCTTTACTCCTAGACGTTTGCTGTGGCTGTCTCGACCGTTTCTCGAGGCCCCACCGGATTTTTTATGGGCCATATCCGCACCTCCTCTTTAACTAAATTAAAGTTCCATAAACTCCCGAACGCTCAAACCCAATTCTTTAATGATCGCCCTCAAAGTTCCTTTCTTGATTTCTTTTCCTTTATGCTTTGGTATCGGTATTGCTAGATGGTCTTCATCTCGAACCCATAATTCATGAGATCCACGTCCTTCTCTATATTTTCGGAACCCCAGTTTTTTGAGTCTTCTCACCAACTCTTCATATTTGAGTGGCGTCAGTTTGCTCATCAGGTAAAGATATCGGAAGAGTAGTACACATCTTTTCTGAACCTATTTCAAGTTCCTCAAAGATTTTGGATTCTACCCGTCTTTCAGCCCGATAAGTGAAAATCATCTTTATTACTTCCGAAAGTTCCTTTAAAGCTTCTTCCGGAGTCTCTCCTTCCGCAAAGGCTCCTTGAATCAGAGGACACCGGGCAATATACACATCTTCCTCCCAAGAGATAATCACCGGAAGACCCAGAACCTTCTTCATCGCATCACATCACTATTTCGTCGATCTTGAGCACCGTATAGTACTGCCGATGCCCTCGCTTGCGTTTGTAGTTCTTACGCCGTTTCTTCTTGAAAACGATAATTTTGCGGCTACGCCCCTGATCGACGATGGTGGCCTTCACCCTGGCCCCTTCCACTACCGGAGTCCCTACCTCAAGACGGTCTTCTCCGGCCACCAGCAACACTTCGGAAAGCTCAACCGTCTCCCCGGGCTCCCCCGGAAGCTTCTCCACCTTTATCACATCTCCCGGAGCCACCTTGTACTGTTTTCCACCGGTTTTGATCACCGCAAACACCGCAACCTCCTCCTTCCTTCGTGAAAGTCCCACCAATTTTTATGGGGCTTCCGCTCTTTGTCAAGCTTCGATCACCTCGTCCTCCCCGGCCATGTATTTGCGACGGCAATAGTCCAGAGTCTCGGAGAGGATCTCTATGACCTCCTCGAAGAGCGGATAAAGGTTCTCCTCCAGCCACCGGAGCCGGGCTCCGGTATCCTGTTTTTCGGATTGCACGAACCGTTCATACTCATCGATAAGGGCATGAAGTCTCCGATGAGGCTCCCGCACCCTCTCCAGACGTTCCGCGATCACGGGGTCCTTCGGATGCCAGGCCTCAAGCAACCGGCCCAGATAACAACGGGTGGGATCCCTCTGGACCTGCGGAATCTCGTTTCGGAGCACGGCCTCTATCACCCGGCAGCGCCAGATCACGTGCATCAGAAGGGCCTCCTGCATGGCGAGAGAACAGGAGATTCCCTCGATCTCAAGTGGCTTTTCCGCCACCCGGAAAAGGCTGTTTATCCGTTCGAGTTCCTCCACGCTCTCCCGCACTCCCCTCAGGGAGGCCGCCAGCTCCGCGGCCATCCCGGTGAACTCCGAGGCCATGGCGGTAAGGCGCTCGGACTTGGAGGAAAGTTCGTTCACCTCGCTGGTCACGGACTCCAGGCTTCCCGAGATCTCGGAGACCACCGCGGTCTGTTCCTCCACCGCACTGGCAATAGTGTTAGCGTGCTCGTTGAGTTCGATCACCGTGCGGGTGATCTCGTCCGTGGAGGCCACGGCCTCCTCCACGCCCTGCTGGATGCGCTGGATGGTCTGGGTGATGCGTTCGGTGGCCTCGGCGGTCTGACGGGCCAGTTCCTTGACCTCGTTGGCCACCACCGCGAAGCCCTTCCCGGCCTCTCCGGCCCGGGCGGCCTCGATGGTGGCATTGAGCGCCAGGAGATTGGTCTGCTCCGCGATGGTGCGAATGGTCTCCACGATGGTCCCGATCTCCCGGGCCTCCTCGCCCAGGCGTTTCACCACCGCGTCCGTAGCCTCGGCCTTGGCCCGGGCCTCATTGGTAGCCGCGGCCGTGCGGGTCACGCTCTGAGAGATCTCGTTTATGGCCTGGGTCAGTTCCTGGGCCGAACGGGTCACGGCCTCCACCGACTCCTGGGTGGAGAGCACCGCCCGGACCACCTCCTCGGAAAAACCCTCAAGCTCCTTTGAGCCGGTGTTAAGCCGCTCCCCGGTAACGCGCACCACTTCCTCCGAGGCCTGCTGAAGCTCGTTCTGGATCTTAACGGCCTGTAGCGTCCGCGAGATGAAGGAGGAAAGACCCCGGGCGGCCTCGGTCAGCACCCTCACCTCCTCCAGACGGGCCCGGGGAAGCTCTACCCGCAAATCGCCGGCCCCCAGATGCCGGAAGACCTCCGTGATCTCCCTGAGGGGCCGGATGACCGCCCGGCGCGTAAAGACGAAAATCAGAATCAGAAGAATTACGAAAACGGCGGTGGTCACCCCTAGGGCCACCTCCGTGCGGAACTTGCCTCTGAGGGCCAGGGCCTCGATGGCCTTGACCACCTCATTGGAGAGAGAAAGAAGCCGAAGATTGTTCTCCCTCACGAAACGCAGGTGTTCCTCAAAGGAGGGGTCATCCGGGGAGAGAGTCAGGAGGGTCTCCATCTCCCGACGAAAGGCCTTCCAGAGGCTGTAATTTTCTTTAAGGGCCCTTTTTACCCCTTCGTCCTCCCGGATGACCGGATTTTCAGCCAGCCTGCGCAGGCTCTCGTCGTAGAGCTTTACGGTGGCCACTACCCTCTCGCGGGCCTCGGGAGAAGGCTCCCGCAGAAACTCCAGGATCTCCTTGCTCATCCTCTGGGTCAGCATCCTCTGCCGGCCGGCCAGGTTGACCAGCTTCGCCAGCTCGCCCTGGAAACGGAATATGTACCAGATGGAACCCACCGAAATCGCCTGGAGCAAAAAGAGAACCCCCAGCACCACCAGCAGAAGGTTCCGGATGGAAAACCTAACCCTACCCATTCCCCCCTCCTTAATTTGAACAATATAAATTTCCCCCTCCCGGGCCATCCCCAGAGGGGGAGGGCAAACTTTTCAGAGGCCTCGAATAAAAATCTTCTTGGAATCTATAAAACGGTTTAAATGATTTTGTCAAGAATTTTCCATTTTTTACAAAAATTTAACGACTTTACAGACCAAAATCGGATGGTAAAGCTTATATGAGAGCTTTGTAAAACTTTTCCTCCCCCTTGGGGGAGGGGCGGAGGGGTAGGCTTCTCCCTCCGCGAGGGGAGAAGATGAAGGGAAGACCTTTTCGTCCTCACCTTCGCCTGCGGGAGAGAGAAAATTGTCAGAGGTCCCATGAAAAGACTATCCCTGACCTTAAAGAAAAAACTCCTCATTTTACAGACCCTGGCCCTCATCCCCTGGTTTCTGGGCCTGGTCTATCTGGGCTACCGCAGCTGGCCCGAGGTGAGGATCCTGAGCAATGAAATCCAGGGGACCCGCCATCTGCCCCATTATATCGATCTCATAGATCTTCTACAACAGCATAGGGGCTGGTCCTATCTTTATCTCCTGTGGCCGTCCTCTCCCGAAAAGGCCGAACTTAAGGGGAGGATCAGAAAACTGGAAAAACGTTTTTCCGAAGTCCTGAGGGTGACAGAAAGGGAACTCGGGGATGATCATCAGAAGGAAATTCGACACCTGGAGGAACTGAAAAGATCCTTTGCGGAGATCCAGATAGATCGCTTCCATGGGACACCGGAGGAAAATTTCTGGGCCCACAGTCGTCTGATAGACACTCTCCTGAGCCTGATGGAGGCCGAAGGTCACCGGCACGCCCTCTTTTCGGATCCGGATCTCTACGTACGCACCCTGGCCGAAGTAGCCCTGATCGAACTACCCAAGCTCACGGAAATCCTGGGCCGGATAAGAGGCCTGGGGAGCGGATATCTGGCTCGCCGGAGAACCACTCCTCCCGAGAAAAAGACGCTCCTCCGTCTTTACGCTCTGGCCCACGCCTATACCGGAGCCCTGGAGTGGACCGTCAAGAACATCCGTTTTCCGGAAGAGACCCTCCTGGTTCTCAAAATCGGCTACCGAGAGCTGAACGATTTCCTGAACCAGAGTGAAGATCTTCTTATCGTAGAGGCCTCCTCCCCGGTGCTTACGCCTCAGGGGTATTTTCGCATTACAAGTTCGGTGATCGAAACCTTCCTCAAGATCTATCGCCGGATAACCGAGGATCTGGCCTATCGTCTGCAACTCAAAAAGAAGAGACTCCTCAGAAACTGGCTCCTCTCCATCCTGCTTCTTTCCTTCATCTTTGCCTTTTTCTGTTTGAGTTTCTATCTCTCTTACCGGGACGTGGTCCGCAAACTGCACGTCATATCTTCAGGGGCGAAACGGATAGCCCGGGGCGATCTTTCGGCCCGAATCGAGCTTGAGCCCGTAGACGAAATCGGTCAGGTGGCCCAGGTCCTGAACCAATCCGTAGAAAAACTCCAGAAAAACCTGGAAGAGATCTATTTCCTTCATTACTTCGACCGTCTAACCGGGTTACCCAACCGGGACAAACTTTCGGAGGACATAGCCCGGCTGGAATCGCCCGCCCTTTTCCTTCTGGATATTCACAACTTCAAGGACCTCAACTTTGTCTGCGGAGAAGACTGTGGAGACCTGATCCTTCGGGATCTAGCGGCACGACTGAAAGAGATTTTCCCTTACCAGATCTATCGTATAGGTCCCGATGAATTCGCGGTGCTTCTGGATCTGGGGCAAGAAAATCTTTCCCGGGAAAAGTTTTTCGAACTAGCGGAAAAGGGCCTGCGGCAACTGGAAGGGAAACCTTTCTACTGGCAAGGGGAGGAGATCTACCTTTCTTTCTCCGGAGCGGCGGTCTGCGAATGCGTGCACCCAGAAAGGATCCTGATCTTCGCCTACGACGCCCTCAAAGAGGCCAAGGAGAACCGGGAAAAGCTGATCAAGGTCACCTCTCCGGTGGCCAAGCGGCGCCCCCTTTACGAAGAGCGCATGCTATGGATCCGCAAGACCAAGGTGGCCCTACGCGAAGACCGCATTCTTCCTTTCTATCAGCCCATCCTCAACAATCACACCGGAAAAATAGAAAAATTCGAGGCCCTGGTAAGGCTGATCGAAAAAGACGGCACCGTAATCCCTCCCCAAAAGTTCCTCGAGGTCTCTCAGAAAATGGGTTTTTATCCTGAAATCACCCGTAGAGTGATCGAAAAAACCCTAGAAGATTTCCGCGACCTGCCCTTCGAGGTCTCCATCAACCTTTCCTTTCAGGATTTCGAGTCCGCGGAGGTCAAGGAATTCTTGCTCTCTAAGCTTATGGAAACCGCAGAGGAGAAAATCCTCATCGAGCCGCAACGGCTGATCTTCGAAGTTCTGGAAACGGAACACATTCGGAACTACGAGATGGTCCTGGACTTCCTGAAAGAGCTCAAGGAGCGCGGCTGCAAGATTGCCATCGATGATTTTGGAAGTGGTTACTCCAACCTGGAACGAATCATCGAACTGCGCGTGAATTACCTTAAAATCGACTCCTCCATCATACAGAGATTGCCTCACGACGAGACCGTAAGGCTGCTGGTAGAGGCCATCGTTCAGTTCGCCCGAAGGGTAGACATCCGCACCATCGCCGAATTCGTCTCGGATGAAACCATCTTTCGGCTGATCCGGGAGCTGGGGATCGATTACTCCCAAGGGTATTTCATCGGCAAGCCGGAGCCCATCGAAGTGATCCGGGAAAAATATCTTTAAGCCGCTACGGCTCACGCCGGCCGCAACACTTCTGGTACTTCTTCCCCCGTCATAAACACCACACCTGATAAAAAGAGATAATTACCTTGACCTTCTCAGGTATGGTAACACCTAAACTCCGCGGCCCCACGCATAGCCGGGTATACTAAAGCGGTGCGTTAGAAGTTAATCCTCAATACACTTTATAATTTCCAAATCTTTTTTTAAAAATCGATTTACAATCGTGTTTATTTCTAAATTTTTTTCCAAGGCAAATTTCTCAAGTTCTTCTAATATCTCGCGCTCTAAATAAATCGGAATATAAAATTCGGCATCAGGATGGTAAAATTTTCCCCTCTCCCCTTTAGAAAAGTCGTATTCTTTTTTCATTTTAAAGCTCCTCGTTGTATTGTTTTATTTCTCTTTTGGTTGCTTTTCTAGCCGAAATTATCCTTATTTTACAGGAGTTATCATCGATTTGTTCAAAAGTATGAACAACAACCAATAAAGTTCCATTTATATCCATACCTAGAGTAATCCAGCGATCTTCTTTTTCACTATGTTTTTCATCGTAAATAGATAGAGCATAAGGATCTTTAAAAATTGTGCAGGCTCTTTCAAAGGAAACCTTATGTTTTTGAAGATTAACCTTTGCTTTTTGCGGATCCCATTCAAAGTAATAACGCATTAAGTTTTTCTAACACCCCCTAAGCCGCGGCCACCCGAGACTCGCGTCGGCCACAGCACTTCTTGTATTTCTTGCCGCTGCCGCAGGGGCAGGGGTCGTTCCGGCCGATCTTCTGGCGACGGATAGGCTCCGACCGGCGGCGTTCGGCCTCGGAGGCTTCCTCCCCTCGCCCGTAGCGCAGACGCATCTGCCGCCGCCTACGCTCCTCCTCCAGGCGCCGAACCTCGTCCTCCTGGACCACCTGGACCCGGTAGAGATAAGAAAGCGTCTGGTGTTTGATCCGATCCAGAAGATCCGTGAAAAGCTCGTAGGCCTCGCGCTTGTATTCCTGAAGCGGATCCTTCTGACCGTAGCCCCTGAGCCCCACGCTCTCCCGCAGGTGATCCATGGTAAGGAGATGATCCTTCCAGAGGACATCGATGGTCTGAAGAAGGAACATCTTTTCGAGATGGCGCAGAAGCTCCGGCCCGATCTCTTCTTCCTTACGTTCATAGACCGCCAGGGCTTCTTCCTTCAGCTTTTCGGACAGCTCCTCGGCCGTCTCCGGGAGGGGCTTGAGATCCGGAGAGAAACCGAAGATGGCCCGAAAACGTTCGCTCAGCCCCCGGAGATCCCATTCCGCCGGGGGAGACTTCTCTTCCCGAAACTCCTCCACGATGTCCTCGCAGACATCCGCAATCATATCGAGGATCCAGTCCTTTACCGAATCGCTGGCCAGGATCTCGCGACGCTGTTTGTAGATCGTCTCCCGCTGGAGGTTCATGACATCGTCGTATTCGAGAAGGTGCTTCCGGATCTCGAAGTTGTGGGCCTCCACCTTCTTCTGGGCCTGTTCGATGGCCTTCGATAGCCAGGGATGCTCTATGGGTTCGCCTTCCTCCATCCCCAGTTTGTCCATGAGGCCCTTGATCTTGTCCGAGCCAAAAAGCCGCAGCAGATCGTCCTCGAGCGAGAGGTAGAAACGGGAGGAGCCGGGATCGCCCTGGCGGCCGGCTCGCCCCCGGAGCTGATTGTCGATGCGGCGGGATTCGTGCCGTTCGGTCCCGATGATGTGAAGGCCGCCGAGGGCCTTCACCTTCTCGTAGTCGGCCTGACACTGACGAACCTTCTCGTAAAGGACCTCCGCCCAGCGCTCGGGATACTTCTCCGTGGGGTCACGCCCCTCGCGGGCCATGTTCAGGGCCTCGTGCCAGGCCCGCTCATCGATCCGGGAGAGATCATAGCCCTCACGTTCGAGCTCCTCCCGGGCCAGGCCTTCGGGATTTCCCCCGAGCAGGATGTCCACTCCCCGGCCGGCCATGTTGGTGGCGATGGTCACGGCGTGGGGCCGGCCGGCCTGAGCGATGATGGCGGCCTCGCGCTCGTGATACTTGGCGTTCAGCACCTGGTGCGGGATCTTCTTGCGCTTGAGCATCTTCGAGAGCCGCTCGCTCTTCTCTATGCTGGTGGTCCCCACCAGCACCGGGCGCCCTTTTCGGTAAAGCTCTTCGATTTCCCGTACCACGGCCTCGAACTTCTCGCGCTCCGTACGATAGACCACATCCGGGTAATCGATGCGGATCATGGGTTTGTTGGTGGGGATGACCACCACGTCGAGGTCATAGATCTCCTTGAACTCCGCGGCCTCGGTCTCGGCGGTCCCGGTCATGCCGGCCAGCTTCTCATACATGCGAAAGTAGTTCTGGAAGGTGATGGAGGCCAAGGTCTGATTCTCGGACTCGATGCGCACGCCCTCCTTGGCCTCGATGGCCTGATGCAGGCCATCGGACCAGCGACGGCCGGGCATGAGGCGCCCCGTGAACTCGTCCACAATGATCACCTGGCCGTCCTTCACGATGTAGTCCACATCCCGGTGAAAGAGATGGTGGGCCCGCAGGGCCTGATGGATGTGATGCACCAGGTTTACATGCCGGGGATCATAGAGGTTAGGGATTCCCAAAAGCCGCTCGACTTCAGCCACCCCTTCTTCGGTTAGGACTACGGTTCGAGTTTTCTCCTCCACCGTGAAGTGAACATCCTTCTTGAGTTGGCGGACGAGCTTGTCGATCTCGTAATAGATTTCGGTGGACTCCTCGGAAGGCCCGGAGATGATGAGCGGAGTCCGGGCCTCATCGATGAGGATGGAGTCTACCTCGTCCACGATGGCATAGTAATGACCCCGCTGGACCATGTCCTCCAGCGAATATTTCATGTTGTCGCGCAGGTAGTCGAAGCCGAACTCGTTGTTGGTCCCGTAGGTGATGTCGCAGGCGTAGGCCTTCTTGCGCTCGGCGTCCTCCATCCCGGAGACGATGACCCCCACCGAAAGCCCCAGGAACCGGTAGATGGCCCCCATCCATTCGGCATCGCGTCGGGCCAGATAGTCGTTCACCGTAACGATGTGGACCCCTTTGCCGGTGAGCGCGTTGAGATAGGCCGGGAGGGTGGCCACCAGGGTTTTGCCCTCGCCGGTTTTCATTTCGGCGATCTTGCCCTGATGGAGCACAATGCCGCCCATAAGCTGCACATCGAAGTGTCGCATACCCAGGACCCGACGGGCGGTCTCCCGCACCACCGCGAAGGCCTCGGGAAGAAGATCGTCGAGCGTGGCCCCTCGATCGAGCCTTTCCCTGAACTCCGCGGTCTTGGCTGCCAGTTCGTGATCCTTGAGTTTGCGCACCTCGGGCTCGAGCGCATTGATGCGCTCTACCAGAGGGCGCAGTTTCTTCAGCTCCCGTTCATTCTTGGTGCCTACGATCTTGGCCGCAATCTTAGTAAAAAGTCCCATCTTTTATTCCCCTCTATAAAATCCACCCTTAAAAGTAAGACCTTAACCTTCCCGGACAACTCTGGAACCAGACAGGTTGCAAAATACCGGTTTTTTGAATCCGTCTCAAAACCGCATCCACCAGGATCTTCGAGATATTTCTTCATGCCTCAGGCCCCCGAGAGATCAAGGTCTGGGATCAGGAGAGAAGGGCTTCCTACCTCGCCATAGAAGGTCAGATCCGAGCTCACGACCGAAACCCGGGCAAGAAGGTCAAAGAGATTCCCCGAGAGGGCCAGCCCAGCCACCGGCCGGGAACCTCCGGACGCATGAAGGACCCCGGAGACCCCCACGGAAAAATCTCCAGAGACGGGGTCGGTAGTGTGCCAGCCGAGGATTTCATAAACCTCAAAGACGCCGTCCTGGCGAAGGCTTTCCGGGGATTCCCCTCCCGGAAAAAGATAGAGATTGGTGGGTGAGACCGTGGGGAGGCTCTTGAAGGAGGCCCGGCGGGCGTTTCCCGTGGAGCCTTTCCCGGATCGAAGGCCCCAGCGGGTATCGTAAAGGAAAGCCGAAATAGTGCCTTCCGAAACGAGCAGGGTTTTTCTCTGCGGCACGCCCTCGTCGTCAAAAGGACGGGTCTCCGGTCCTCCGGCCAGAAGACCATCGTCTACCAGATGGATGGTGGGGGAGAAGAGGCGTTTCCCGAGTTTTCCCGAAAGACGCGACCGCCCCCTGGCCACCTCGTCGCCACAGAAAGAAGAGGCCAGGGTTTCGAGGAGCGAAACCGCCACCTGCGGCGGGAAAAGAACCGCCAGCCGGCGGGAGGACATCCGCTCCGCCGAAAGGAGATCCGTAGCCCGCGCGGCCGCTTTTCGGGAAAGCTCCGCCAGATCAAGTCCATCCAAATCTGGAGCCTCACGCCATTCCCAGGCCGAACGTTCATCCCGGCCTTCTCGGGCGGTCAGAGAGATCATGAAGGTGTAGCCTCCCTTACGGTAGCTGGCCGCAAGCCCCCCGGTCTGAAAAATAAAATGCCGCGTCTCGCTCCAGGCCAGGACCGAGCGCTCAAGACGGTGCACCCTGGGATCGAAAGCCAGAGCAGCGGCCTCGGCCTCCTCAAGCCGGCGAAGAAGATCCTCCGGCCCGGAACGGACAACCGTGTTTTCCGTGAGCTCCGGAAGGCTCTCCGGTTCCGGTATAGTTCCCTCCTCTTCGGAGAAACGGGCCAGTTCCCAGGCCCGCTCGGCCGCTTCCCGCACGGCTTCGGGTTCGGCCCTGGTAGTGTAAGCGAGCCCCATCCTCCCCCGGTGAATCACCCGTACGGCCAGCACGGTCTCTCGATAGGGTTCCACGGCGTGTAGCCTGCGGTCCCGCCGTTCCACCGAAAGCCCCTCGGTGATCTCCCCCCAGAGTTCGGCCCAGACCCCCAGGCGGCGGGCCACCTCGACCACAGGCTCAAAAAGGGCTTCTGCCTCCAGCATAATTTTCGAACTCCTGCTTACCTGATAGTGTAAGTTCAATATTAACATGGGCCTGAAGGAGAAAAACGGGGTGAAGATGAGACTGGCAAAGTTTCTGGCGCGAGCCGGGGTGGCCTCCCGGCGCAAGGCCGAGGCTCTCATCCAGAGCGGAAGGGTAAAGGTGAACGGGGAGACCATCACCGAAGTGGCCACCCTGGTCGACCCCGAGCGCGATCAGGTAGAGGTGGATGGACACGAGGTCAGGCTTCCCGAACGGGTTTACTACCTTTTCTACAAGCCCCCGGGCTATCTTACGGCCCTTTCCGACCCTCACGGTCGGCCCACCATAGCGAAGTTTCTCAGGGATCTGCCCCCGGGGGTCTTCCCGGTGGGACGCCTGGACAAAGACTCCGAAGGCCTTCTCCTCCTGACCAATGACGGAGACCTGGCCCAGAAACTACTCCACCCTCGTTACGAGATCCCACGGCTCTACCGGGTATGGCTGGCCCGGCCCCCGAGGGAGGATCTCCTTGAACGGATCCTCCGGGAGGGACTGGAGATCGAAGGACGACGGGTGTTCCCGGACGAAATAAGGCTGATCCGCCGCAGCCGGCGGGAAACGGTCTACGAGGTGAAGCTTCACGAGGGCCGCAAGCGGGAGGTGAGGAAGATCTTTGCTGCCGCAGGGTCCCGGGTCAGGCGTCTGGTAAGGATCCAGTTCGGCCCCCTGAAACTGGGGAAGTTGAGGCCCGGAGAAATCCGTCCCCTTACGGAGGCCGAAAGGAGGGCCCTTTTCCGTTTGATAAAATCACCCTGAGTTTCCCTCCTGCCACCGGGCCCGGAGTTTATCGTAGCACTCGTCCGGGACCACCAGATTCCCGAAACCCCGTCCGAGCTTAATGTCAGGTTTGTTGTGGCCGTGAAAGTCGCTCCCCCCGGTGGGCACGAGGTCATAACGCTGGGCAAGCTCTAGGCAGAGAGCCGTAAATTCAGAAGGGTGGTCGGTGTAATAAGCCTCAAGACCCTCAAGGCCCAGTTCTTTCAGTTTAGCCACGTACCGGGCGAGTTCCTCCGGAGAGAGTCGCAGATGGATGGGATGGGCCAGAACCGGAAGACCTCCGGCCTCCCGGATGGCGGAAAAGGCCTCCTCGGGAGATAGCCTGGCCTTGGGCACATAGGCCGGAGCCCCTTTCTTGAGATACCGCTCGAAGGCCTCCTCCACACTTCTCACCACTCCCTTTTCCACTAGCAGGTTCGCGAAATGCGGGCGCCCGACCTCTCCTCCTCCGGCCCGGGCCACCACCTCCTCCAGCGTGATATCCACCCCCAGCGCCTGAAGCTTCTCCACCATGCGGAGATTTCGTTCCGCACGGGCTTGCTTAAGAAGGGCCAGGGTCTGGCGAAGGGGCTTCGAGGCCGGGTCCACGAAATACCCCAGAATGTGACAGTGCCCGGCCCCCTCGAATTTTACGCTTATCTCGACCCCGGGGACCAGAAGCACCCCCAACCTTTCGGCCGCGGCCTGAGCTTCAGGAAGACCTTCCACCGTGTCATGATCCGTTAAGGCCAGGGCGTAAAGCCCCGCTTCTTTGGCCAGAGCCACCAATTCCGAAGGGGAATAAGTACCGTCCGAGGCCGTGGAATGGGTATGAAGATCTATCATACAAAAGCTCCTTTTGCTATAATTCAACTAGAAAAACCAGTCTAAATTCAAAGAGGGGGGTTGTCCATGGCCGAGATCAAAAATATTCTTTTCCCGGTAGATTTTACGGAGGCCTCGGGAAAAGTGGCCCCGTATGCCAGGCTCTTTGCGGAAAAGTTCGGGGCCAAGCTTTATGTGGCCTTCGTGGTGGAAGACCTCATGCGCTATGCCGGGTTCTATGTGCCTCATGCGGCTCTTGAGAAACTGGAAAAGGAATTGTTCGAGGGGGCTCAGAAGCGGATGGAGAGCTTCCTGGAGGAAAATTTCTCTAACCTTCCGGAGGTAGAACCTCTGATTATGACCGGAGAGGTGGCCGAAAAGATCTGCGAGGCGGCCAGAGAAAAGGCTATAGACCTCATCATCATGGGAACCCACGGTCGCAAGGGGCTGGAGAAGGCCCTTTTCGGAAGCGTGGCCGAAAAGGTGGTCAAAACCGCCCCCTGTCCGGTACTCACGGTCAACCCTTTTCAAAAACGTTAGGGGTATGCTAAGCTAGCCCCCCGGAAATATGCTTTCGGGGGGTCAGCGATGGAAAAAGCCAAGATCGCGGTGGTAGGTGCCGGGCCGGCCGGAATAGCGGTCGGGGTTGAGGCCAAAACTCAGGGAATTTCCCCGGTGGTCATTTTCGAGAAGGCCGAGACCTTCTGCGACACCATCCAGAGACTCTATCGCCCGGGCAAACGGGTAGATGCCGTCTACCGGAAAATGGTGGTGGAACCCCTCGGGGTCTGCTCCTTTGAGACCGAGTCCAAGGAAGATTTTCTCAAACGCATGGAAAACTATCTCAAAGAATATGAACTTGATATCCGCTACCGAAGCGAAGTCAACGCCATTCAGAAGGACAACGGGGTTTATAGGCTGCGAGTGGGCAGTGAGTTCGTGCTTGAGGCCCCGGTGGTGGTGATCGCCATCGGCATCTTCGGCAAGCCCCGCAAACCCGACTACCCCATTCCCAAGGAAGTACGGGATCGGGTGTTCTTCGAAGCTCCCTGCGAGTGCCCCTCCGGGGGGAAGGTCCTGGTGGTGGGAGGAGGAGACACGGCTGCGGAGACGGCCTGTTTCCTGTGCGAGGGTTGCGAGGAAGTCTACCTTTCCTATCGGCGCCCCAAATTCTTCCGTATCAATCCGGTGAATCTCGAAAACCTGGAGAAAAAGGCCGAAGAAGGTCGGGTCAAACTCATGCTTAATACCGACATCGACCATCTGGAGCCGGATCCCGCAGGGGTGAAAGTGGTCTTCAAGGACGGAAACACCATGGTCTTCGATCGCATCTATTACTGTCTGGGTGGAAGCACCCCGGCCGGATTCCTCCGGAGCATAGGAGTGGAGTTCCAAGACGGTAAGCCTGTCCTGGACGAATACTATGAGACCAATCTTCCAGGGGTCTTCCTGGCCGGAGACATCGCACTCGAGAAGGGCAGCATCATGGCGGCCTTCAATACCGCACACATCGTAGTGAAAAGGATCCTTGAGAAGTATGGGGACCTAGTCCGGTAAATCAAAAACCGCTATCACCGGGGCGTGGTCCGAGGGTTTGCTCCAGGTCCGGGGCTCGCAGTCGATGAAACAGTCCGCGAGCCTTTCGGCCAGCGGTCTGGTCACCCAGATGTGGTCCAGTCGCATTCCCCGGTTGGCCCGGAAGGCTCCGAACTGGTAGTCCCACCAGGAGAAAAGACCGGGTTTGTCCGGGTGTTTCAAGCGCAGGGCGTCCACCAGCCCCCAGTCCGCAAGCAATCTCAGGGCCGAACGCTCCCTCTCGTGGAAACAGATCTGGCCTTCAAGGAGTTCGGGATCATAGACATCCAGGCCCCCCGGGGCCACGTTGAAGTCCCCGCAAAGGGCCAGAGGGGTCTCCGGAGTGAAATGTCTTTCAAGAAATTCCCTCAACCGGTAAAGGAACTCCAGCTTGTAGAGAAAATAATCCGAGCCCACCGGGCTACCATTGGGAACATAAACCGAGATCACATAAATCCCTCGGATCTCGGCTCCAAACAGGCGTTCATGGGCCTGAGGATCGTCCACCTCCGGAAAGCCCCGGATGATCCCCTTGGCGGGATCCCTGGTGAGGATGGCTACTCCGTTGCGTCCCGGCCCTCCAGCGTGAAGGACCTGATACCCCCGGGATTCGAAGACCGCTTTGGGGAAGGCTTCGTCCCGGAGCTTGGTCTCCTGAAGGCAGAGGACCGAGGGACTTTTCTTTTCCAGATACCGTAAAACGTGCTCCTGGCGGGCCTTAAGGGAATTTACATTCCAGGTACCAAGGATCCACACCATGACTTCTCTCCACCCAAGAATTATAATGTTTTCCGGACTTTCACCCAAGAATGAGACCTCTGAATAATATTTCCCTCCCTCCGGGAGGGGATAGGGGAGGGGAAAGCCCTCCCCTAGAGGGGAAGGGGGACTTTTCAGAGGTCTCAAGAATAGGATATGCTCTGGTTCTTCCTGTCTCTTTCGGCTGCTTTTTTTGTAGCCCTGGGCGACGCCCTGAATAAGAAATTCTTTGCCCGGGACGGGATGATCCTTATGGCCATAGCCCGCACCCTGGGACCTCTTCCGTTCCTGGTGGCTTTTTTGTTAGCCACCTTCCCTCCCTCGGAATTCCTGGCCCGAAGTCTCGCGGCCTTTCAGAACCCAACCTTCCTCAAAACCGTGGGGCTGCTCCTGCCACTGGAGACCCTGGCCATCCTCCTTTACATGGAGGCTATACGGGTCTCTCCTCTTTCGCTCACCCTGCCTTTGCTCTCTTTCACCCCGGCCTTCATTATCCTCACCGGCTACCTGATCCTGGGGGAAAGACCTTCCTGGCAAGGGGTAAGCGGTATCCTTCTAGTGGTGGCCGGAAGCTACCTTCTGCACTGGCCAACGATCTCGAAAGGGTTCTGGGCGCCCTTCCGGGCCCTTCTACGCGAGAAAGGTTCGCTACTGATGTTAGGGGTGGCCCTGATCTACGCGGTGACCTCCGTGCTGGGGAAAAAGGCCATTCTTCTCTCGGATCCTCTCTGGTTCGCCGGCACCTATTTCGTTATTCTGGGACTTTTCGTGCCCTCGGTCTTAGGGCTCTTCTTCAAACCCCCACTCGGCCGCTTCCTGCGAAGCAAACCGAAAGGCGTCCTCCTCCTGGGGCTAACCCAGGCCCTCATGGTGGTCTGTCACATGAAGGCCATCAGCCTGGCCCCGGCCGCTTACATGATCGCGGTCAAACGTACAAGTATCCTTTTCGGCATCCTCTTTGGGGGAGCCATGTTTCGGGAGAGCCACCTCCGCGTGCGCCTTACAGCCGCCTCGGTGATGCTCGCCGGGGTGTTCCTCCTGGCCACGGCCTGAAAGAATTCTCCTTATTTTAGAGGGAGGAGAGGGGACAGGGGGCCTCGCAGAGGGACTTTCTAGCCTGGCAGTAGTGTTTTCCGCAGGCCACCAGCAGGGCATGATACTCGTTGAAGAGTTCAACCTCTGAAGGCAGATTTTCCATGAAAAGTTCCTGGATCTCGTGGTAATCGGCCTCCTCGGTCACCAGACCGTGGCGAAGGAGTATGCGTCGGGTATAGGCGTCCACCACGAAGACCGGGCGCTCGAGGGCGTAGAGCAGGATACTGTCCGCGGTCTCGGGCCCGATCCCCTGAAGACTCAGAAGCTCCCGGCGGAGTTCATCCGTATCCTTTTCGTCCAGGGTCGCGAGATCGCCCCCGTAATTCTCGACCAGCCAGCGCACGAATTCCTTTAGACGCCGGGCCTTCACCCGAAAGTACCCCGCGGGCCGGATCAGCGCGGCCAGAAGATCTTCCGGAAGTTCGTAGAGGGCCTCCGGGGAGAGCAAATTCCGGGCTTTCAGGTTTTCGATAGCCCTTTCCACATTGCGCCAGTTGGTGTTCTGCGTGAGGATGGCCCCCACGCAGACCTCAAACGGGGTCTCCGCCGGCCACCAGTTCTGAGGGCCAAAATGCCGGAAAAGTCGCTGGTAGATTTCCTGCAGGATCTCGGCGTAGTAACTACTCATCCGGCAACCGGAAGACCCTGGAGCCGCGAGGGGTATCCACCACCAGAAAACCCCGCCGCCGGAGCTCCTCGCGCAGGCGATCGGCTGTGCCGTAGTCTCCAGCCCGACGGGCGGCCTCCCTTTTCGAGAGCAGTTCCAGGATCTCCTCGCCCCGGGCCTCCTCGGGAAAGACCAGAACTTCAAGAATCCGGTTCACATCCTCCAGAGTCGAAAGGGCCTCCTCCTTGAGCCTCGGCGGGAGTCCCTTCTCCACCACCAGGGGATACCACCGGCGTGAGAACCGAAAGAGCTCGGCCAGGACCTGGGGCACGTTCAGGTCGTCGTTCATGGCAGCCTCGAAACCTTCGCGAAGAGCCCTCAGGGCCTCCTCGGCCTCCTCGGAAGAAGGGCCCTCCGGGGCGGCCTTGAGAAGCCCGCAGAAGAGGATCAAATTTGAAAGCGCCCTTCGGGCCTCGCTCAGGGCCTTCCAGCTAAAATTAAGGGGTTTCCGATAGTGAGTGCGCAACATGAAAAACCGAATTTCACGCCCGGTGTAGCCCGCGGCACGCAACTCGGCCAGGGTGACCTCGTTGCCGGCCGAAACCGACATCTTGCGACCTTCCACCAGGACCAGGGCCGAATGCAACCAGTAGCGGCAAAGTTCCTTTCCCGTAAGGGCCCGGGCGATGGCCCTTTCGTTTTCGTGGTGCGGAAAGAGGAGATCCGTACCGCTGGTGTGAATATCGAAGGTTTCTCCAAGGTACTTCATAGCCAGGGCCGCACACTGGATATGCCAGCCCGGGCGCACCTTGCCCCACTCGGTATCCACGAAATAGCCCTGTTTGAGCTCCTGGATGGTGACTCTCTTGAACAGAGTGAAGTCGGCTGGGGAGTCTTTTTCGTATTCGTCCAGATCCACCGTGGCCCCGGCCCTGAGACTTGCAAGGTCCACCC
The DNA here is from genome assembly GCA_015487645.1 of Thermosulfurimonas sp. Classification (GTDB taxonomy): domain Bacteria; phylum Desulfobacterota; class Thermodesulfobacteria; order Thermodesulfobacteriales; family Thermodesulfobacteriaceae; genus Thermosulfurimonas_A. Next base: position 18,037 of record WFPH01000169.1, read on the forward strand.
CCGAAAGACGCCCATAATCCGGAAGCTTGGAGACATCAAAATAGACCGAGGAATACCTCTCATAGGCCAGGCCTTTCTGGAGGAGCTTGCGAGTCAGGGACAGCATTTCCTCCAGGTGTTCACTCACCCGGGGATAGTGGGTGGCCGGTCTTATCCGGAGGAACGCGAGGTCCTCGAAGAATTCCCGGGCCAGCTCCTCGGTAAGCTCCTTAAGCGGCCGGCCGAAGGCCTCCGCCGCGGCCAGGGTCTTGTCGTCGAAGTCGGTAAGGTTGACCACATGGGTCACCTCGAGCCCACGGGCTTCCAGCCAGCGGCGCAGGATATCCGCCGTAAGCATCCTCCGGTAAAGTCCCAGATGCGGCCGGCGATTAAGGGTGGGGCCACAGGTGTAGATCCGGACCTTTCCGGGCTCCAGGGACTCGAAGATCTCCTTTTTGCCGGTGAGGGTGTTGGTGATCCGGAAATCCTCCCGCCTGGGAGGTTCGGGGAAGACCCAGAGAGGGGTAGAGAGATAGCGTTCTCCCCCGTCAGGGAAGATAACCACGATCAGCCCCTCTTCGATCTCCCGGGCTACCTTGAGAGCTCCGGCCAAGGCGGCCCCGGAACTCATACCCACGAAAAGCCCCTCCTCCCGGGCCAGCCGCCGGGCCAGCTCGTAAGCCTCTTCATCGTCCACGTTCACCACCGCATGGGGCAAACTACGGTCGTAAATTCCCGGGGGATAGGATTCCTTCATGTTCTTCAGCCCCTGAATCCTGTGCCCCGGCACGGGCTCCACCCCGATGACCTTCACCCCAGGGGCCTTCTCCCGAAAATAACGGGCTAATCCCATGAGAGTCCCCGTGGTGCCCATCGAGGCCACCACATGCGTAACCCGGCCCTCGGTGTCCCGCCAGATTTCCGGACCGGTGGTCCGGTAATGCATCTGCCAGTTGGCCGGGTTATTGAATTGATCGGGGTTGTAGTACTTGTCCGGATACTGACGCACCAATTCATAGATGGCCTCGATGGCCCCATCCGTGCTCTTTTCCGCGGGGGTGAGCAAAATCTCTGCCCCGTAAGCCTGCATGATCTTGCGCCGCTCGATGGAGGCCGATTCCGGCATGGCGATGAGACACCGGTATCCCTTGACCGCACAGACCATGGCCAGCCCGATACCGGTGTTGCCGCTCGAGGCCTCGGCCACGATCTTGCCGGGTGAAAGGAGCCCCCTGGCTTCGGCGTCTTCGATCATGGCCAGCGCTATCCGATCTTTGACCGAGCCCCCGGGATTGAAACTCTCAAGTTTGGCCCAGATCTCCACCCCGGGCTTAACTTTTATGCGCCGGAGCTTGACCAGAGGGGTATTACCAATGAGGGCCAGGATATGATCGCAGGCTTTGCGAAAAGGCTCCATGTTTTAAAATCTCTAACATGAAATTTATCATCCGCCTACTCGTCACGTTAAGCCTCTTTTTGTTGGCCAAAGCCCTCGCCCTGGATCGCTTTGTGGTACCCGAGGGCGAGAGTGTCTTTGGGGAAATCTTCTACCATACCCTTTCGGGTAACGAAACTCTTCTCGATGTCGCCCGGGCCTACGATTTAGGTTACAACCAGATCGTCCTGGCCAATCCCGGGCTTGACCCCTGGCTCCCCCCGAAAGGACACCAGGTCCTCATCCCTAAAAAGTTCGTCCTTCCGGAAGGCCCACACACCGGCATCCTGATCAACCTTCCAGAGATGCGGCTTTATTACTTTCGAACCGAAGGGCGGACCCTGGTGGTCTACACTGCCCCGGTAGGCATTGGTACCGAAGGTAAACTTACCACGGAGGGGGTCTATACGGTCTACCGCAAAAAGGAACGCCCTTACTGGCACGTTCCGGAATCCATCCGCAAGGAAGATCCCAGCCTTCCGGAGGTGGTTCCTCCTGGCCCGGACAACCCCCTGGGAAACTACGCCCTCTATCTTTCCCGTGGGGCTTATGCCATCCACGGCACCAATAAGCCCTGGGGCATCGGCCGACGAGTGAGCCATGGCTGTATCCGACTCTACCCGGAAGACATTGAGGCCCTTTTTCCCCTGGTGCCGGTGGGCACCCCGGTGAAAGTGCTATATCAACCGATCAAACTGGGCCTCAAGGGCCATAAAGTATATCTTCAGGCCTTTCCGGATCTGGAAAAAAGACTACCCCATCCCATGTTTCAGGTCATAAAATCAGCTTCCCGGCTGGAGAGAGAAACCGGCCGGGATATCTATCTCGACCTTTTTCGGGTAAGAGAGGTCCTCCGGCATCCTGACGGGGTCCCTCAGCCGGTAGGCCGGGTAAAGTGAGAGACCCCGTTTTTCCTATTTACGCAGGGATTTCTCAAAGATCCTTTCCATCTTGGCCGCGGCCGCGCTGGCCTTCTCCGCGGCCTGAGCCGCACGGCTGGCGGCAGCATCGGCCCGCTGGGCCGCTAAAGCCGCCTGCTTGGCCGCAGCCTCGATGCGAGCCAGTTCTGCCTCCACCTGGGCCTGCGCTTTTTTGGCCTCCTCAGCCGCCGCCTGAGCCTGTTTAGAAGCTTCAATGGCCTGCTGAAGCAAGGCCTTGTCTTCCTTACTTAAACCACAGCCCACCGGAACAACCAACATGGAGGCCAATCCCACCATAACCAGACCTCTCTTGAGCCTTTCAAACATTACAGACCTCCTCCTTTTCCGGGATTGTCTTTTAAATAACCCCACAAATTTTTCCGAATGTCAAGGGTCAATAGGGCCTCGGCCAGTTTCAAATCCTCAGGATAGGTGATCTTGAGGTTCAAAGGATCCCCGGGGACCACACACACCGGGAATCCGGCGGCTTCCAGAAGTGCGGCTTCGTCCGTAAATTCCCGGTCTCCGGCTCTCCGGTAAGCCTCCTCGAGCCAGGATCTGCGGGCCCCCTGAGGGGTCTGGGCCAACCAGAGGCCTTCGCGAGGAACGGTTCTTTCGACTCGACCGGATCTCACCAGCTTGACCGTGTCCCTCACTGGAATCGCACAAAGAGCCGCCCCCTCCCGCTCTATAGCCTCAAGGAGTCTCGAGACCAGCGCCTCCGAAATCAAAGGCCGGGCCGCATCGTGAACCAGAACCAGTTCCGCTTCGGAGGAAAGATTTTCCAGGGCCCGTCTTACCGAGGCCTGCCTGGTAGCCCCGCCTGAAACCACTTTCGCCACTTTCCGAAATCTCCGTCGCTTCGTGGCGAAAGCTACCTCCTCTTCCCAGCCCGGAGGGACCGCTATGACAATCTCCGAGACCTTGGGATGGGCTTCGAAGACCGAAAGGGCGTAAACGAAAACCGGGGTCCCCAGGATCTCCAAAAACTGTTTGGGAATCTCGGTTCCTACCCGTTCCCCCCTTCCGGCTGCGGCCAGAATCACGGCCACCTTAACCATCTCTCGCCCTCGTAGCCAGCTGATGAGCCCGCCTTAGAGGCTCCGGGAGACGATACCCCCGGCAGGCCTCGAGGACCAACTCTACGGCCTCCTCCGCCGTAAGTCCATACCCCGGAGAGACGTAAACCGGTTTCACTCCGACCTTCGTCCTTACGGCGTACCCCACCACCTGCCCCTCGAGAAAGATGGGCGACCGGGACCCGACCTCTTCTCCGGGGGGGTCGAAGTCTCTGAGGAGAGGTCTTTTGGCGCAGCCCAAGGTAGGCCGTCCCAACTCCACCCCCAAATGAACCGCTAAACCACATCTCCTGGGATGGGCTCGCCCTTGGCCATCCACAAACACCAGCTCCGGTTGTCGGACGAGTCTCCCGAAAACCTTCATTAAAAGGGGGACCTCCCGGAAAGATAGATATCCCGGGATATAAGGAAATCTGACCGGGACCTCGAGGCTCTTTTCTTCCAGAATCTCAAGCCCGGGCCAGCTCAGGACCACCACCGCGGGATACGCCCGAGCCTTCCCGGAATCGTAAGCCACATCCACGCCGGCCACCGTCTTAGGCGCTCTCCCCAGAGGCGTATAGCGCGCCCTCCGGGCCAGTTCTTCCTGAAGAGCCCTTAGTCGGTCAAGCTCCCAGCGGTCCATCCTTTAGAGCCCCCGCTTCTTGAGGGCCGAGATGAGCTCCGGGTAAACCCTCCCAAAGGATGCGCTCGACATAAAGAGGATCAGATCACCCGGAGCGGCCTCGGCGGCCACTAGTTCCGCCAGATCCTCATCAACTACCTCGCAGGCCGTTTTCCTGACTGTTATGGCTTGAGCGAGTTCCGTAAGCTCGAGCCTTTCTCCCTCGGGGATCTTCTCCAGGCCTGGGGGCCTCTTGAGCCACACTCGATCAGCCTGGGAGAGCACCTCCGCGTAGGCCTCGGTGAAAATCCTCCGGCGGCTGGTGTTGGTCCGGGGTTCAAAGCAAAGAAGGACTCGAGAGGGGCGGAAAGCGGCCCTGAGGGCCGAAAGAGTCACCCGCACAGCCGTGGGATGATGGGCGAAATCGTCCACCACCTGAACCTTTCCCCGATAAAGGACTTCCTGACGCCGGGACACCCCCGGAAAGTCCGCCAGAGCCTCCCGAAGCCGTTCTTCCCCGAAGCCCAACTCCCGCAGGAGAACCCACACCCCCAGGGCGTTGAGGGCATTGTGTTCCCCGAAAAGCGGAATACGGAAAGAAAAGCTCCCTTCCGGAGTCCTGACCTCCAGTGAGGTGCCCTTGGGGGAGACCACGGCGGTCTCCAGTCGGTAGGTGCTCTCCGGAGCCTTTCCGTAAGAGACCCTCCTGGCCCGGGCCTTTTCGGCCGCCCGTCTGGCTCCGGGATCGTCTGCGCAAAAGACCAGTATCCCTTCCCGGGGGATGAGCGCCACAAACTTCTCAAAGGCCGAAAGGAGGCTCTCGAAATCGGGGTAGATGTCCGCATGATCGTATTCCACCGAAGTGAGAATGGCAGCCCAGGGACGGTAGTGCCAGAATTTAGGCCTCTTGTCGAAAAAAGCCGTGTCGTACTCGTCTCCCTCGAGGACCACAAAGCCCCCTTTCCCCCAGCCGAAATTGATTCCCCGATCCCGGAGGAGACCGCCCACGAGATAAGTGGGTTCAGCCCCCAGTCTTTCCAGAGCATAAGCCAGAAGGGCCGAGGTGGTGGTCTTCCCGTGGGTCCCGGCGACCACCAGAGATTTTCTACCGGGAAGGATCCACTCGGAAAGGGCGGAAGGTAAGGAATAAAGAGGGAGTCCCAGGGACTTGGCCTTCTGGACCTCCGGATTGTCCGACCGAATAGCGTTGCCCACCACCACGGCACCGGGGTTGAGCCTTTCCAGGTTCTCGGACCGATAGCCGATCAGCGGTTTAAGACCCAGGGCGGCGAGCACCTGGCTGGCCGGGGGATAAGGTGGGGCGGCCTCGCTTCCGGTGACCTCAAAGCCCCGGGCTGAAAGAAGCCCGGCCAGCGCGGTCATGCCGATCCCACCTACACCGATAATATGAATCCGTGTCATTTGTTAAGCTCCTATAGCAAAGGCCTCGTGAGCAAAAGAAAGGGCCTCGGCGTAGATCTCCGGCAGAGAGTCTTCCGGGGGAAGCCCCAGTTGGGGCAGTAGTCTTTTCAAGGTCTCCCATTGTCCGCTTTCGTAAGCTTTGATCACCGCCAGTAAAGAAGTAAAAGGACTTGGCCGGCCGACAAGAGCGGCCTTGACCTCCTCGTCCAGGGGAAGATCACTGACCACGGTGTGCATAGGCTGATCTACCATGGCTTCAAGAAGGGAAAATAACCCCACAATGAAGGCGTCGTCGCTCCTTTCACTCAATCCCACCCGTGGGGCCAAAAGTTCCATGAACTTGGCTCTAACCATGGAGTTTATGATGAGTTCCGGGGGACGATCCGCGGCCATGAGGTGGAGGGCTACCAGAGAGGCCCATTTTCGCAACCCCTGATAGCCCAACAGTACCGCGGCATGCTTGACGGAATGTATCTTGGAAACAAAACCAAAGAAGGCTGAATTGATATACTTCAGGAGTTTCAGAGCCAAAGCGGGATCGGAATTAATGACCTCTATCACCTCCTCCAGATTGTCTCGAGCGGAATAAAGAAATTTGATCAAACGAAGATAGTGGGCCTTGACTACGGGGATTTCCTGGGTGGAAAGCACCTTGGGGCGAGCGAAGAAAAACCCCTGGAAATATTTGAAACCCAAGGCCCTGGCTTTCTCGAGCTCTTCCTGGGTTTCGACCTTTTCCGCCACCAGCCAGAAATCCCCTTTGAGCTCCTGACTCAAACGCTCTATCTCTTCCGGAGGGGTGGCCCGAAAATCTATCTTTACGTAATCGGCGTAAGACAGAAGAGAGGCCAGGGGAGAATCCTCCCTAAAATCGTCAAGGGCGATGGCGTAGCCTTTCTTTTTGAGGTCCTTCAATATTGGAAGAATCTCCAGGGGTCCGGTAATCCGTTCCAGAACCTCAATGACTAGCTTCTGCGGATTGAAAAGATAGGGGATACCCGCCTGGAGGAGATTGGCCGTAAAGTTCACGAAAACCTTTCGTCCGAAGGCGATATTCTCCAGGCCGAAGTGCAAAAAAGTGTGGACCAGGACCCGCTTTGAGGCTAGATCTTCTTTGTCTTCTTCCGGAACGAAGTAATTTTCCAGACCTTCTCGATAAAGTAATTCATAGGCATGTGTACGACCCTTCCGGTCAAGAATAGGCTGTCTGGCTACGTAAACGCGTTGAAAACCCAAAATGTTCATTCATCTCACGAGGGTGATATGTTAAAGAATAATTAATTTTGAGAGCTTTGCAAAATTTCTTCTCCCCCTTTGGGAAGGCGCGGAGGGGGGGTAGGCTTCTCCCCTCT
>WFPH01000170.1 GCA_015487645.1 Thermosulfurimonas sp.
ATCCCTTTGCCGCCGAAAAGACCGACTCGGTCTTTTCGGCGGCAAAGGGATAGTGTTCGGCGATCTCGTTAAAGACCATCCTAGAGTTTACGATCACCCGGCGAGCCTGCTCAAGGCTTTTTCGCTCAAGCCAGAGGATGAGCCGGTGTCTGGGGCGTATCGGCCAGAGGAGGGGGGGCCTCTCGTAGCCCCGGTAAAGCCAGACTATGTGGAGCGGATCCGAAACCCGCACCCAGTCCGCCGGGAAAAACCGCCCCGTGGCGTAAACCACATCGAAGCGCTCGCGGGAAAGCATCCGTCGGGCGTTAAGAAAAAAGGAGAGAGTCTTAGCCAGCGACCCCCGGCCGTAAATCGGGGCCCGAAGGTGTCGCACCCCGGGAACCTCGCAGCGGTCGGCCACCACGAAGACCTCGTGTCCGGCCCGGAGGAGCTCCCGGGCCACGGAGGCGGTATAGTTCTCCGCCCCGCCGAGACCGAACCCCACCTTGGGACGCACCAGGACGATCTTCACGGATCAATGGGCCAGAAGGTAAGTGGCTATTCCGATAAGGGAGGCAATAAAGGTGAACCCAAATCCCATGAACCACTGAAGAAACGAAAGTCGCTTCTCGATAGCCTCAAAACGTTTATCAATGGCCTCAAAGCGTTGCTGATTGGCCCGTTCCATGGCCTCAAAGCGTTTGTCGGTAAGTTTCATATACTCGTACATGATCTCCCGCAGGGCTTTGAGTTCCTCCTCCACCCGGATGAGACGTTCCGTAAGCGAGATCTCCCGGGCCCGGAGTTCGTTTTCGGCCACGAAACGGGCCACCGCCTGGGAGACCAGTTCCTCAAGAAGTTTCCGAATTTCGGGATCCTGAAAATTTATATGCATGTTTGTTATTATAAATTTTTCCTGCAAAAAGGGGAAGTTTTGAAAAGTTATCCCTCGGAGATTCCCTTTCCCAGGGCGCGCAATCCTCAAAAGGTAGATCCGGATTCTTACAGCCGCAGACCCTTACCCGAATCCCGTAGGCCCGGCCCACCTCCCGAAAGAGGGTGTAGCCGGCCTCGCGGATTTCTTTGCGGGCAAGCTTGGTGGTGGCCGAGGTGATGACTTTCTGCCAGGGCTGGCCTGCATAATGGCGAAGAATCTCCCGAAAGACTCGCGCCGGAAGTTTCCGGGCCATCTGCCGAATGACCCCGGGCCTAAGCACGAGGTAGCTCACCGAGACCTCCTCAACCCCGCAGAGGGAAAGCCTGCGGAAGAGGGCCTCCACGGCCTCCTCCCGGTCCGTAAGACCTGGAATCACCGGATCGATCCTTACCGAGGGCTTAAGACCCAGAGCGGAAAGGCGCTCAAGCCGGGAGAGGCGTACCGGGGGCGGGGCCGTCCGGGGCTCAAAGAGCCGGTGGTAGTCCCTTGAGATGGAAACCAGACCGATCCTCGGTTTGATGACCGAGGAATAATCCGCAAAGAGAGCCCAGGCCTCATCCGGAATGTAACCCTTGGTAAGAAAAGATACTCTCAGACCGGCCTCAAGAACAATCTTCAGAACTCTTAAAGCCAGGTTTCTTACCTCCGGATGGGGTTGAAAGAGATCCGAGGCCGTGGAGAAGGTTACCGAAGAGGGAAGTTTTACCCGGAGGGAAAGTCTGCGGATCTCCTCGGAGAGCTTTTCCGGTAGATTTTCGTAAAGCCAGACCTCGGCCCTCGGAGTCTCCGGAAAGGCCCGGGCGTAGCAGTAAACACAGGCATGAAGACACCCCCGAGTAAGATTCACCGAGGGGGTCCCACGGAGACACCCGAAGGCCGGGGGCTTCAAAACCGGGCTTTTTCTCGTTATTTTTGAGAGATGCATCTTCCTACCTCTTCCATTATAAAACTAGGGCTTGACAGAAGGTATCCCGGGGTTAAATTAAAGGCCGTCCGTTGCTCTTTGGAAGTTCTTCGGAAGTCAGGTCCTTCCGAGAAAGATTTGGGAGGGCTTGACAAGTTCTTCTTGTTGGTTACAATAGAATTTCGGCAAGACAAGCTGATCTTTGAAAACTGAATAGTGGCGCATGGGCAGGCCTCCGCGGTTTCAGCCTCGGCGGCCTGGAATCTCCCCTTGAGGGTGATTCCGGAGCCGGGAGGTTTGAATTCTGCTGAGGGTTTGATCCTGGCTCAGGGCGAACGCTGGCGGCGTGCCTAACACATGCAAGTCGTGGGGGAAAGGGAGGCTTCGGCCTCCCAAGTACACCGGCAGACGGGTGAGTAACACGTGGGTAACCTGCCCCCAGGTCCGGGATAACCTCGGGAAACTGGGGCTAATACCGGATAATGTGCGTGGGCGCAAGCTCACGCACCAAAGGGGGCCTCTGCATAGCAAGCTCCTGCCTGGGGAGGGGCCCGCGGCCCATCAGCTAGTTGGTGGGGTAACGGCCCACCAAGGCTACGACGGGTAGCCGGCCTGAGAGGGTGGTCGGCCAGACGGGCACTGAGACACGGGCCCGACTCCTACGGGAGGCAGCAGTGGGGAATCTTGGGCAATGGGCGCAAGCCTGACCCAGCGACGCCGCGTGGGGGAAGAAGGCCTTCGGGTCGTAAACCCCTGTCAGGGGGGAAGAACCCCGGGTAGGTGAATAACCTATCCCGGGCTGACGGTACCCCCAGAGGAAGCCACGGCTAACTCCGTGCCAGCAGCCGCGGTAATACGGAGGTGGCGAGCGTTGCCCGGAATCACTGGGCGTAAAGGGGGCGTAGGCGGCCAGGCAAGTCGGAGGTTAAAGCCCGGGGCTCAACCCCGGAAAGGCCTCCGATACTGCTTGGCTTGAGGGCCGGAGAGGCTGGCGGAATTCCCGGTGTAGGGGTGAAATCCGTAGATATCGGGAGGAACACCGGTGGGGAAGCCGGCCAGCTGGACGGTCCCTGACGCTGAGGCCCGAAAGCGTGGGGAGCAAACCGGATTAGATACCCGGGTAGTCCACGCCGTAAACGATGGGCGCTAGGTGTGGGGGGTTAATCCCTCCGTGCCGTAGCTAACGCGTTAAGCGCCCCGCCTGGGGAGTACGGCCGCAAGGCTGAAACTCAAAGGAATTGACGGGGG
>WFPH01000171.1 GCA_015487645.1 Thermosulfurimonas sp.
CTCTATATCCCTTACATGGCAGATCATGCCCGGGTGCTCGCGGCGGCCTTTAGGGCCTGCGGAGTGAACGCGGAAGTGCTCCCGGAACCGGACGAAGAGGCTCTCTATTACGGAAGACGCTACACCAGCGGGAAAGAGTGCTACCCCACGGTGCTCACTACCGGTGATATGCTCAAGCTCCTCAATCAACCGGGTATAGATCCTCAACGGGTGGCCTTCTTCATGCCGTCCGGGGCGGGCCCCTGTCGCTTCGGTCAGTACAATCGCCTCCATCGCAAGATCCTCGACGAGCTGGGCTATAAGGACATTCCCATCTATTCCCCCACCCAGGACGTAAAACTTTACGAAGACCTGGGCATGATCGGCGGCGATTTTACCCGGCTTACTTGGAAAGGCCTCATCTGCATGGATCTGCTGGATAAACTGCTGCGCGAGACCCGGCCTTACGAGGTGAATCCCGGGGAGACCGAAAAGGTCTACTGGGAGGCCATAGCCCGGCTGGAAAAAGCCGTGGAAAGGCGAGAAGATCTTTTAGAAGTTATGCAGGAGATCCGGGAAAGATTTGCGGCCATTCCGGTCCGGGACAAGGGCCGCAAACCGGTGGTGGGTATAGTGGGTGAAATTTATGTCCGCTCGAATCGTTTTGCCAACGAGGACATCGTGAAGGTTCTCGAGGAGCTGGGGGCCGAGGTCTGGCTGCCGACCATTGCGGAGTGGTTTTACTACATCAATTATACTTCCAAGCGCTGGGCCAAGCGGTTCCGGCTCTTCAAGAACCTCCTCAAACTGGTCATCGAAAACCGGGTGCAACTGGAAGATGAGCGCCGTTTCGTGGAGATCGTAAAAGACCTTCTCCGCACGGCTGAAGAGCCCACAGTGGAAGAACTTCTCTCCATGGCCCGCAAGTACATACACGACGAGTTTGAAGGAGAGGCTATTTTATCCGTGGGGAAATCCCTGGACTACCTCCGCCATGGAGTGAACGGCCTGGTGAATGTCATCCCCTTCACCTGCATGCCTGGAACCGTGGCTTCCATGATGCTCAAACGGGTCCGGGAGGATGAGGGTTACGTGCCGGTGCTTACCGTGCCCTGCGATGGTCAGCGCTCCATGGGCACCCGTATGCGCATCGAGGCCTTCATGTATCAGGTACGCGAGCATTTCGAGGAGAATACTGAAACGCGTCCCCTCGCATGAAGCGCTAAAAGTCAAATCCGGAGTATTTTAGCGACAAAATAAAAGGACTTTCTCGGTTTTTTTTCCGGAATACGAATTTATTCCGGTTGACTAGCGGGGGCTTTCTTGCTAAGCGTAGGGGACGTGGATGGGAAAGAGTACGTGGGAGTATTTCTGGGAGTTGGCGGGGGAAGCCTTAAGTGTAGGGCTGGCCATGGTGGGCTCCGTGCTGGCGGGGGCCTTTTTCGGCTGGCTCTTAGACGAAAAGCTCTTTCACGGGCGGACCTCTCCCTGGTTTACGGTGGTAGGAATCGGACTTGGAGCGGCCGGAGGCATTAAAAACGTGTTTTATTTTCAGCGACGCATGAACCGGGAGCAGGAAAAATGAATTTCTCTCAGGCACCGGAACGGGTCCTGCGGGAGTTTGAATTTCGCAACCTTATTCTGGGCTTGGCCCTGGTGCTTTCTTCTACGGTCGTCTTTCACGAGGCCCGGGTGGTCCTTAGCGTCCTTCTCGGGGTGGCCGTAAGTCTGGTGCTCTTTCAATTTCTGAAACGCGATGGTTATGAGATCGCCGAAAAAGCCGCGGCCGGTATCCCCTACGGAAAGATCCTCCGGAGCTTCCTCGTGAAGTACTACCTGAGGCTCCTTGCCTTAGGACTTTTCATGGGTGTCCTCTTTGCCCTGCGGCTCATCCATCCCGTGCCCCTGGCTGCAGGGCTTTCCCTTACAGTGATCCAGGGCTTCTGGATCCTTTTGGAATTAGGAGCTAAAAAATTACGGATCTCTGAGGCATAAGGAGGTTTAGCCATGGAAGAACCCATTTTTCTTCTCTGTTTGCTCCTGCAGAAGCTCGGGCTTCCTTCCGGGGAACACTTTTATGTGCACGCCCATCCCGAGGGAAGTCTCTTTGCGGATCTTTTTAGGTTTAAGCTTGAATATCTCGTGGCCCCGCACATGGTCTACGGCTATCTTGCGGCCCTTCTCATCATCGTGCTGGCTCTTCTCGGGGCCCGGCGAGGGGAGTTTATCCCTTCGGGGCTTCAAAACTTCTGGGAGTATGTCATTGAGGTGCTCTACAACTTCACCCGGGAAAACCTCCCGGATCCCAAGCATCTCAAGCGGGATGTCTTCCCCCTGGTCTTCCCGCTCATCGTGATGTTTGCCCTTTTCATCGGGGTCTCAAACTTTATGGGTCTCATTCCGGGCTTTGCTTGCCCCACGGCCAACATCAACGTCACTCTCGGGCTTACCCTCATCACCATCGTTTACTACCACATTCTGGGGCTTTGGTTCCACGGCCCGGGCTACATCAAACACTTTCTCGGGCCCATAAAGTGGCTTGCCCCGCTCATGTTCTTCATTGAGGTCTTCAGCCATCTCGGGCGGATCATCTCTCTTTCCGTACGACTCTTTGCCAACATGTATTCCAAGGAACTCCTGGTGGGGATCCTTCTTTTCCTTGCCGGGAAGTTCCTGGCGCCGCTTCCCATCCTGCTCCTCGGGGTAGTGGTGGCCTTCGTGCAGATGCTCATCTTCATCGCTCTTTCCTTGGCCTACTTTGCGGGAGCCGTGGAGGAGGCGCATTAAGGATGAGACGGGATGCGGGGAGGCCCCCTGTATCCCTGGGATAAAAGAAAAAATTCTTAGGAAAGGAGGGTTGAGAAATGAAAAGGGTGGTAAGTCTTGGGGTGTTCTTTCTCTTAGTGGGGGCCAGCCTGGCCCTTGCGGCTGAGGGCGGAGCAAGCTCTCTCGGTTTCGGTTTCCTTGGGGCCGTGGTTCTCGGGGCCTGTCTCGGTGTGGGTATCGCGGCCAGCGGCTGCGGCGTGGGCATGGGTCACGCCACCCGTGGGGCCTGTGAAGGTATCGCCCGGAATCCGGAGCTTGCCGGAAAGCTCACCGTGACCATGATTCTGGGTCTGGCCTTCATCGAGGCCCTGACCCTTTACGCCCTGGTGCTCGGCTTCTATCTCATCTTCGCCAAGCTCGGAGGGTTCCTGGCCGCAGCGGGAATCGGCGGCTAAACCCTCCCCTTTCCCCTCCCAGAGGGAGGGGATTCAACGAGCGGGGTTACGGGCCGTGGGGGGAAACTTCCACGGCCCTTTTCTTTTTGATATAACACCTCTATGCCCCAGCGAGTCTTCACGGCCACGGTCGTGGGCATCGAGGCCTTTCCGGTAGAGGTGGAAGTGGATCTGGCTTTCGGTCTGCCCGGAACCACCATCGTGGGGCTTCCGGATAGCGCGGTGAAGGAAAGCCGGGAACGGATCCGGGCGGCTCTCCGGAATTCCGGCTACGACTATCCCGACCGGAAGGTCACCATCAACCTGGCCCCGGCGGATATCCGGAAGGAAGGCGCGGGGTTCGATCTGCCCATGGCCGTGGGGTTACTGGCGGCCATAGGTGTCCTTCCGGAAGGAGCTCCTTCTGGACATCTTTTCTTGGGTGAACTGGCTCTTGACGGACGGCTCAAGGCCACCCGGGGAGTCCTGCCGGTGGCGCTAATGGCCCGGGAGCGGGGCTTTGACGCCCTGGTAGTTCCTCAAGAAAACGGCTCGGAGGCGGCCCTGGTCCCGGAGCTCAGGGTTTTAGCCTTCGAACATCTGTCGCAGGTGGTGGAATATTTCCACGGGCGCTTCGAACCGGAGGCTCCGGCTTTACCTCCGCGGTCTGCCCCCGCTTACCATGAGGACCTGGCCGACATCGTGGGGCAGGAACAGGCCCGGCGGGCTTTGGAAGTGGCCGCGGCCGGGGGACACAATCTCCTCCTCATCGGGCCTCCCGGGGCCGGCAAGACCATGCTGGCCCGGAGGCTACCCACCATCCTCCCGGAAATGAGTTTTGAGGAAGCCCTGGAGACCACCCGGATCTACAGCGTGGCCGGTCTGCTTTCTCCGGAAAGACCCCTCGTGACCTCCCGGCCCTTCCGCAGCCCACACCACACCATCTCCGATGTGGGCCTCATCGGCGGAGGCACCCAGCCCCGTCCGGGAGAAATCTCCCTGGCCCACAACGGAGTGCTTTTCCTGGACGAACTTCCGGAGTTCAACCGCCGGGTGCTCGAGGCCCTGCGGGAACCCCTCGAGGAAGGCCGGGTGACCATCACCCGGGCCACGGGGAGCGTGACCTTTCCGGCGCGTTTCATGCTGATCTGTGCCATGAACCCCTGTCGGTGCGGATACTATGGAGACCCTCGACGGGCCTGCCAGTGTAGCCTCCAAGAGATCCGTCGCTACCGTTCGCGGCTCTCCGGACCGCTTCTGGATCGCCTGGACATCCATCTGGAGGTGCCGGCCGTGGATTACCGGGAACTTTCGTCTGACCGCCGGGGGGAGCCCTCGGAGAGCGTGCGAGAGCGGGTGATTCTGGCCCGCAGGGTACAGGAAAAGCGCTACGGACGTCCCGGAAAGCTCAACGCCCATCTCACCGCTCGCGAGGTCAAGGAATGGTGTGTACCGGACGAGGCCGGGCGCCGGCTCCTTGAGGCGGCCTGTGAGAGACTGGGCCTTTCCGCCCGGGCTTACCACCGCATCCTCAAGCTGGCCCGCACCATAGCGGATATTGAGGGCTCCGAGAACATCTCCGCCGCCCATCTCTCGGAGGCCATCCAGTACCGGAGCCTGGATCGACCCTTTTATGGGTATTAGAATAGGACCATGACTTTCACGGAAAGAGTCAAGGCCAAAAGCGAGCCCCTGTTTTTGCCGCTGGTTAAGTGGCTGGCCCGCATCCGGGTACATCCCAACCTGGTCTCGATCTTCGGGTTTCTGGGAGTGGTAGCCGCGGGGCTGAGCATTGGCCTGGGAAAACCCCTGGTGGGCGGACTGCTCCTGGCCCTCTTTGGGCCTCTGGATGCCGTGGATGGGCTCCTGGCCCGTCGCACCAACCAGGCCTCCACCTTCGGGGCCTTCCTGGATTCCACCCTGGATCGGTACGCTGAGATAGCTCTTTTCCTGGGGCTGGCTTATTATTTTCTCCGGCAGGGTTCGGACCTAGGCGTGCTCCTTTCCTTTCTCACCCTTACAGGCTCCCTCATGGTGAGCTATGCCCGCGCCCGGGCCGAAGGCCTGGGGCTTTCCTGTAAGGTGGGCCTCTTTACCCGTTTCGAAAGGCTCCTGGCTCTTACCTTGGGGCTGATAACCGGCTGGCTCATCCCGGTCCTGGCTCTTCTGGCCTTCCTGACCCATTTCACCACCCTGCAGCGCATACTGCATGTCCGCCGAGAAAGCCAAAAATAAGGGCACCCTTTTCGTGGTCGCCACCCCTATAGGGAACCTCCAGGATCTCACCTTTCGGGCTCTGGAGATCCTCAAGGAGGCGGACCTTATCCTTTGCGAGGACACCCGCACCACCCGCAAACTCCTCTCCCACTACGAGATTACGGGCAAGAAGTTATGGAGCCTCTATAAGGACAACGAGCGGAAACGGCTTCCGCAAGTGCTTGAGAGTCTTTCCGCCGGTGCCAGGGTGGCCCTGGTCTCCGAAGCCGGCACCCCGGGGCTCTCCGACCCCGGAGCCCTAGTGGTGCGGGAGGCCCGAAAGGCGGGCTTCCCGGTAGTCCCCGTCCCCGGGCCCTCAGCCCTCACCGCCTTCCTTTCGGTCTCGGGCTGGGACCTCGGGGAAGGCTTTCTCTTTCTGGGATTTCCGCCCTCAAGGAAGGCTGAGCGCCGGAGGCTCCTTGAGGAGGCAAAAGACCTCCGGTACCCCCTGGTCTTTTTTGTGCCCCCGCATCGCCTGCTACCCTTCCTGCGGGAGGCCCTTGAGATCCTGGGTAACCGCCCGCTGGTCTTGGGCCGGGAGCTTACCAAGGTCTTCGAAGAGGTCCTCTGTCTTACGCTGAAAGAGGCTCTGGCCCGTTTCGAAAACCACGAGCCCCGGGGGGAATTCGTCCTGCTGGTAGCGGGGCGGTCTTCGTCTGCCCCGCAAATCTCACCGGAGGAGGCCCTGGCCGAGGTCAAGTCCCTTCGGGCCAAAGGCCTCGCCCTCAAGGAGGCCGTAAGGGAAGTGGCGGTCCGTTACGGCCTCTCCCGCAAAGAGCTTTACGGGCTTGCCGTGCGGAAAGGACTGGCCTGAGGGTGATCTGCGCTCTCTCCTCGCCCGAGGGAATTGCCCCTCGTTTTTGGGTCTGTCAATTTTCCACGGATTCGACCTCCTTGATGAAGATTCGAGCCTATGGTTTTAACAGGGGGGTGACAAAATCGCTTTGCAATAGCATCCCTGCTTGACAAAAGAAGAGGAGTGTTTTTTAGTTAAGGGGCCGGAATCTCTGGAAAGGGGTTGAAAAGATGGAGATCTTTACGCCGCAGACACCCATGCCTAAAAAGGAAGAGGTCCAGCGGGAGTGGTACGTGGTGGACGCTTCGGGAAAGGTGCTCGGGCGCTTGGCTTCGGAGATCGCCAAGCGTCTACGGGGCAAACACCGTCCCCATTTCGCTCCCCATGTGGATGTGGGGGATTTCATCGTGGTGGTGAATGCCGCCAAAATTCGTCTTACCGGCAAAAAGTGGGATCAGAAGATTTACTGGCGGCATTCGGGATACATGGGCGGTCTCAAGACCCGCACGGCCCGTCAGATGCTCCAGGAAAAGCCCGAAGAGCTCATTCGTCTGGCGGTCAAACGGATGCTCCCCAAGAACCGTCTGGGCCGAAAACTGTTGAAAAAACTCAAGGTCTATGCGGGCCCGGAGCATCCTCACCAGGCTCAGAATCCCAAACCCCTTGAACTGTAGGAGGTGAAATATCATGGCCGAAGCTCAGGAGAGGTACTACGCTACCGGAAAACGCAAGACGGCCATTGCCCGGGTCTGGCTCACACCTGGCACCGGGAAGATCATCGTGAACAAAAAAGATTTCGATGAGTATTTCTATGATCATCTGGTGGCCCGTTACGTGGTGGAGCAGCCTTTTCGGCTCACCGGCACAGAGGGTAAGTTTGACGTTTACTGCACGGTGAAGGGCGGAGGGAAGAACGCCCAGGCGGAGGCCATCCGCCACGGGATCGCCAAGGCCCTGCTCGAGTATCATCCGGATTTTCGTCCTCCGCTCAAGAAGGCCGGTCTTCTCACCCGTGACGCCCGGGTCAAGGAGCGGAAGAAGTACGGTCTGCGTGGAGCCCGGCGCGGGCAGCAGTACTCCAAGCGGTAAGGTCCTTTCTTTCTGGGAGGGGTCCCTTGGTACGGGTGGCCGTGGTGGGGGCCACGGGTTATACCGGGCTTGAGCTTCTGAGGCTCGCCGCCGGCCACCCGGAAATCCGGATCACGGCGGCCACTTCCCGGCGGGAGGCCGGAAAGACCCTCACGGAATACTGGGGATTTGCGCCTCTGCCCTACGAGGTAAAGATCACCCCTCCGGAGCCCGACAGGCTGGCGGAAGAAGCGGAGGTGGCCTTTCTCTGTGTGCCTCACGGTACGGCTCAGGAGATGGCCGCGGAGCTCCTTTCCCGGGGTCTGAAGGTCATCGACCTTTCGGCGGACTTCCGTCTTTCCGATCCGGCGGTTTACCAGGCCTGGTACGAGACTCCGCACCGGTTCCCTGAGCTTCTAGCCGAAGCGGTCTATGGCCTTTCCGAGATCCACCGGGAGGCCATCCGCAAGGCGCGTCTGGTGGCCAATCCGGGTTGTTATCCCACGGCAAGCCTTCTTCCGCTGGTGCCACTTCTTGCGGCGGGGCTGGTGGAGCCCCGGGACATCGTTATTGATGCCAAGAGCGGAGTCTCTGGGGCCGGGCGCAAGGGGCAGGTAGCTCTCTCCTATTGTGAGGTAAACGAGGACTTTCGGGCTTACAAGGTGGCGGCTCATCGCCATACCCCGGAGATCGAGGCCGAACTTTCCCGGGCCGCGGGGGCGGAGATCCGGGTGCTCTTTACTCCCCATCTCACCCCTATGCAGCGAGGAATCTTTGCCACTATCTATGTCTTTCCCAGGATCAGCGAGGGGGAGATCTGCGAGGCCCTGCGGGAGTTTTACTCCCGGAGTCCTTTTGTGGAGGTCCTGCCCCCGGGCATCGTTCCGCGGGTGGCCGAGGTCCGGGGCACGAATCTCTGTCGCATAGGTCTCAAGCTCGACGCCCGCACCGGGCGTCTGATCCTCCTCTCAGTGATCGACAATCTGGTGAAGGGGGCCAGCGGTCAGGCCCTTCAGAACCTCAACCTTATGTTGGGGTTTGCCGAGGATACGGGGCTTCCGAAAAGTCCGGTCTTTCCCTGAGATGCGGAACATCAAGCTCATCATTGCCTACGACGGTACCAACTATCTGGGCTGGCAGCGGCAGAAACAGGGGCCGACCATTCAGGGAGTGCTCGAGGATGTACTTTCCAGGATCGTAGGCCACCGGGTGAAGCTCCGGGCCGCCGGGCGCACGGACGCGGGCGTGCATGCCCTGGGCCAGGTAGCTCATTTCCTCACCACCAGCAAGCGGGATCTGGAGACTATCTTCCGGGCGGCCAACGCCCTCCTTCCCAAGGATATTGCCATCCTCCGGGTGGAGGAGGTGGATTTTAAATTCCACGCTCAGCATGACGCTCTGCGGAAGACCTATTTCTATCAGATCTACAATCACCCCATCCGCAATCCGGTCCTGAGGCTCTATTCCTGGTGGGTACCGGAGCCCCTGGATCTGGAAGCCATGCGGGCCTGCCTGCCTCTTATCATCGGAGAGAAAGATTTTGCGAGCTTTCGCAAGTCCGGCACGGATCTCAAGAGCACCATCCGCACGGTCTATGAGGCCACCCTCAAACGGGCGGTGGGGATGGCTCACGTGCTTCGTTTCGAGATCACGGGCCGGGGATTCATGCGCTACATGGTGCGGAATCTGGTGGGAGCCCTGGTAGAGGTGGGCCGAGGCCGTCTTACGCCGGAGGACTTTCAGCAGATCCTGGAGGCCCGCGACCGTTCCGTGGCTCCGCCCCCGGCTCCCCCACAGGGCCTCTTTCTAAAGGAGGTCTATTACGGTAAAAAGGGAAGAGCTAGGGACTACGCTCCCAAAGGAGTGCGCCGATGAAACTCTCCGAGAGGATCAGGAGACTTAAACCCTCGGCCACGCTGGCCGTGGATGCCAAGGCCAAGGCCCTGAGGGCGCAGGGGGTGGATGTGGTCAATCTTTCGGCCGGGGAGCCGGATTTTGACACGCCGGAGCATATTCGCGAGGCCGCCAAGAGGGCCCTGGACGAGGGGTTCACCCGTTATCTCCCGGCCGCCGGCCTGCCAGAGCTCCGGGAGGCCGTCTGCTTTCGCTTGAAAGAAGACTACGGTTTGGAGTACCGGCCGCAGGAAGTGCTGGTCACCTGCGGGGCCAAACAGGCCCTCTACAACCTGGCGCAGGCCCTGCTCGACCCCGGAGACGAGGTCCTGATCCTCTCGCCTTACTGGGTTTCCTATCCCCCCATTGTGGAGCTGGCCGGGGGGGTGCCGGTTATCGTTCCGGGACAGCCGGAGAAGAATTTCGAACCCGACCCTGGAGAAATCGAAGCTCGCATAACGGCACGGACCCGGGGGATCATCCTCAACAGTCCCTCGAACCCCACGGGTTGCCTCTATTCCCGGGAGTTCCTTTCGGCGGTGGCCGAGATCGTGCAAGCGTATGATCTCTGGGTGATAAGCGATGACATTTATGACCGGTTGCGGTTTGACGGACGAGGCCCGGAGAACATCCTTTCCGTAGCCCCGGATTTGCGCGAGCGGGTGATACTGGTAAACGGGGTCTCCAAGGCCTATGCCATGACCGGCTGGCGCATAGGCTGGAGCGTGGGGCCGGAAGAGGTCATCCGGGCGGCGGCCAAGCTCCAGGGGCAAAGCACCTCGAACGCCACGGCCTTTGCTCAGAAAGCGGCGGTGGCCGCCCTCACCGGCCCGCAGGACTGCGTGAAGGCAATGTGCCGGGCCTTTGCGGAACGGGCGGCCTTTTTTTATCAGGCCCTTTCCGGGATCCCGGGGGTGAAACCCGTTCGCCCTCAGGGGACCTTCTATCTTTTTGCGGATTTTTCCGAGTTCTATGGCCGGAGGGCCCCGTCCGGCGAAGAGATCCAGGATTCCGTAAGCCTGGCCGAATACCTTCTCGAGGAAGGGCGGGTGGCCACCGTGCCCGGGGTGGCCTTTGGTGATGATCGGTTCCTGCGGCTTTCCTTCGCGCAGGGGCTTGAGACCCTCAGGGAAGCCGTCTCCCGGCTCCGGGAGGCCCTCTCCAGGCTTGAGGGTGCCTGATGGAAAGTTTCCCTCTCATCCCTCTTGAGAGTATAGTTTTCGCCCTTTCGGAGGCCCTGGATAGTGCGGATCCCCAGCTGGTGAGCCACCAATTACGGGTCTCCTACATTGTGCGCATTCTGGGTCGAGAACTCGGTTTCAGGGGAGAAGCTCTCGAGGCTCTGGTCATCGCCGGGGCCTTACACGATCTAGGACTTTTTACCGCGGAGGAAAGGGCCCGAGCGCTTGAGGAAGATCCTCAGGTTATTAAAAAGCACACTCTTGTGGGTTACCTGATGCTCCGGGATTTTCCCTATTTCCGTAAGGCTGCGGAATTTATTCTTCATCACCATACTCCCTGGGAGAAGCTGAAATCCGAAACGGACGAGCAAACGGCTTTGGGGGCAAACGTCATCCATCTGGCCGATACCCTAGAAATCCGGATAAGGGGCCTCCATCCATTACTCCTGCATGCTCCGCAGATTTTGGAGGAATTCCGTGCCCGCTCTAGGGATTTTGCTCCGCAAATCATCGAAGCTTTGTCGAAAGTGGGCCAGAGGGAACTTTTCTGGCTCAGACTTGAGAGATTCAAGAAGGAGACCGAACTAATCCTTCAGGTGGAGCATACCACCTATCTCCCCTGTCAGGAAATGGAGTCGGTGGCGGCTATCTTTTCGGTAGTGGTGGACCTGAAGAGCCCTTTTACTCGGGTCCATTCTGCGGGGGTGGCTTCTGTGGCCGGGTGGCTAGGGGAGGCGCTGGGGTTTTCGAGGTATCTCCTGGGTTTCCTAAAAGTCGCGGGATATCTTCACGATCTGGGCAAGCTCTCCGTGCCAGAGAGTATCCTTAACAAACCCGGCCGCCTGAACGAGGAGGAATGGGCTATTATGAAGGCCCATCCCTTTGTGACCTATCGCATCCTGGAGAAGATTCCGCACTTTGAAACCATCAACGCCTGGGCCTCCTCGCACCACGAAAGGCTGGACGGGCGGGGGTATCCCGCCAGGCTCCCGGCGGAGGCCCTATCCATGGGGGCCCGGGTGATGGCCGTAGCCGACGTGACCACGGCCATTCTGGAGGATCGTCCTTACCGCTCGGGAATGTCCCTTTCCCGGGCTCGGGAAGTATTACAAGGGCTTTCGGGAAAAGCCCTCGATCCGGAAATAACCTCTCTGGTGATCCAGAACCTGGACTACGTCAGGGATCTGGTGACTCAGGCCCGCGAAACCCGTTTCGAGCGCTTCGAGACCTGGGGTTACATCCTGGAAGATTGAAAAATCCCTCCTCTTGGCGGGAGCGTATGGGAATCGAACCTAATTCGCAGCAAAGATTGAAAGAGATTTCTAAAGAAAGCAAAAGAAATCCGAAGATTGTTTGTCGCCCCAAAACCGCCCCAAGATCATTCCGATAGCACGATAGGAAAAGGTTATGAATTAGCCCTGGAAGAGGTGGTATAATCCTCCCGGTGGCAGAGAAAGAGTTTTTCATTGAGCTTGATGAGGACACAAGGATCTTTGTCTGGTTCACCCTCTACCGCGGAAAGGTAAAGGACTTTGTGGTAAAGCTCATCCACAAGGGCCTTGAGATCGTGCGTTACGATTCCGCCCATGGATGCCCTCACAAGGATGTGCTACATCCAGATCCTCACTTGAAGCGAAAGATATGGTATCATGGACTTGATAACGATGTGGTCTTAACCCTGGCCATAAATGAGCTGAAACAGGATTATCCACAATTGGTTGAGAGGTATTCAAAATGGCTCGCAAGAGAAAGACTCCGGGACAAAGAGTGATAGAGTTTCTTTTAGAGCAGGGTTTTAAGCCCGTAACCGAAAAGGAGAGGCAAGAGGAATGGTATAGGGTAGCTCGGGCTCCTATTGAGTGCCCGGTGGAGGGGTTTAATAGACGGCGGAAAGGAGGGAAAGATCAGTAAGCAACAATTTTGAAGCGGCCCTCTTTAACTAACTGTAGTAAGTAGTAAAAAGCTTTCTCCCGGTCTCGGCTTTTACGAAGGAAATCGTCTGTATCAGAAGGCAAGTTATTATAGCGGAATTCAAAATTGCTTTCCTTTACCAACCCTCCCGGGAAGGGGAGGACC
>WFPH01000172.1 GCA_015487645.1 Thermosulfurimonas sp.
AAAGTGTAGCGTCCAACTTTTGTAAAACCTCGATTTAGAGGTTTTAGAACTATATTAAAATTTAAGCTCAGGGCTCGTCAACCTTGACAGGACATTTTTTTTCTTGATAAATAGAGGACCGAGAATGAGTGCAAATAGTGTAAACTTTTAAGGGGGGGTAAACAATGACCGGATTCCAGAAAAGGTTGACGGGGTTGATGGTCCTTTGGCTGGTTTTTTTGGCATCCTGTGTATCTTCCGGGGTCCAAACTCAGGTGGAAAGCACCGGTCCCACCGTACAGGAGGTAATAACCTACCGGGGGCCCAAAGCCCGGATTGCGGTGGCGAGTTTTAAGTGTAAGGCGGCTAAATGTAGCGGGGCTATTGGAGATGGCCTGGCGGATATGCTGGCAACGGCTCTCTTTCGTACCGGGCGTTTCATCGTTCTGGAGCGAGGGGAAGGCCTCAAGGCCATTCAGGAGGAGCTCAATCTGGGTCAGTCGGGTTATGTGCGCCCTGGAGCGGCTCCTCAGATTGGTCAGATGGAAGGGGCGGATATCCTGGTGATCGGAGCCATTACGGCCTTTGAGCCGGAGGCTTCCGGTATCGGAGGCGGGGGAGTGGTAGTGCCCTTCAATGTGCCTCTTATCGGGGGGGCTAAGATCTCTAAAAAAGAGGCTTACATTGCAGCCGATATACGTTTGGTGGATGTGCGAACCGGGAGGGTTATAAATGCTACTTCTGTAGAGGGTAAAGCCTCCTCCTGGAATATAGGTGGTGGCATGGGTACGATCCTGGGAACGGTGGCCCTTGGAGGAGCCCTGGGGGCTTATAAGAACACTCCTATGGAGAAGGCCATCCGTGTGATGCTCTACAATGCGGTGGACGCCATCGCCAAGATGGTACCGGAAAATTATTATCGCTGGGGAGAGAACACTCAGGGCTATAATGCTCCTCCGGTAGCCCCTCAACCGGTGGCTTCCGCCGGGGCTTCGCAATCCGCTCCCTCGCCCGGTGGACTGGTAAGACCCTCCGCCCGTTTCACCCCGGGGAACCGGGTGGTCTGGGAGGAGAACTTCTCCTCCTGCCAGGAGGTCCCCACCACGGTGAAGATCCTCCGGGGTTCGGTGGAGTGCGTCAGGTTTCAGGGCAAGACCTGGCTGGCCACGGTGAAAGGGGAGGTGCATTTTTCTAAAAGGCTTTCCGGTTTCAGTTTCGCCAGGGACTGGGCCCTAGAGTACGCCTTTTATTACGGAACCTATGTGCCCTGGGGGAAGGCCGCGGTGCGCTTGGGCCGGGCAGACTCTCCCTTCTTCCTAGATCTGGAAAAGGGGGCCGTAAAGGGAGATACCATTTTTAAATGGATGGAAAAACCCATTCCCCTTGATCAGGACATCGTGGGGCGGGTTCACCGGGTGGCCATTCAGAAGAAAGGAGATACCCTGCGGATCTTCTTTGACGGTCGGAGGTTCTTTTCCGGGACGGTGGATCAGTTAGCCCTTTCCCGTTTGCCTTCTGTGGTGTATTTTATTCTGGGCTCGGGATATGCGGATATTGAGACCGGAAAGTATGTTCTGATCACGGACATCCGGCTTACGGCCTATTGAGGTATGCTGAGCGAGGAAAAGGTTAAGGGGCTTTTGCCTAGGGAACAGATTGAGGCCTTCTTTGAGGCCTTTTACTTCGGGGAGGAGCCGGCCTACGATCTTGAACTTGGATTGGGGGTTTTTGATCCCGAAAGGAAGATCTTACGGCTGGAGCTCCGGCTCAAGGCCCGGCCCGGGCGTTGTCTGGCCTGTAACCTCACCTGGGGCTTGCCGGAGGTCTTCAAGCGTCATCCGGCTCTGAATCTGGCCGGGGTGGTTTCTCGCCTGGAAGCTCTACTTCCGGAAGGCTTGAAGGTAGCCGGTTGGGACCTGGGGCCCACGGAGGAGGTGGGCGAAGATCTCCATATTGTTCCTTTAATGGTGCGTTTGGCTTAAGAGGGCCCGGTGCCGGGTGACCTCCAGCCGGACTCTTCCCCCGAGAGGAAAGGCCAGGGTGTTGGGAATGTGCCCCAGAGGGAAACCGTAGGCCGCCGGAAGTCCCGGCGGAAGAAGCTCCTCCAGAATGGGCCGCCAGGCCTCCGGAGGATGTCCCAGATCCCCCAAAACCAGGCCGCTTAGCTTTTCAAAGGCTCCTGAAAGGGCCAGATGTGTGAGGAACCGATCCACTCGATAGAGGGCTTCCCCGGTATCCTCCAGAAGGAGGATAGCCCCCTGGAGGTCCGGGAAATAGGGGGTCCCCAGGAGGGCCGAAAGGGTGGCTAGATTGCCTCCGTAAAGGGGGCCTTCAACCCGTCCCTCGGAAAGAGGATGTCCGGAGAGTTCAAGGGGTGTTTCCCCGAAGAGCAATTTCCGGAGCCTTTCCCGGCTTTCCGCCGGCATTTCCGACAGGAAACAGACTGTAGGGGCATGCCAGGCTTTGAACCCCCGGGTAACTAGGTAGTTCATAAGGGCCGTAAGATCGCTGAAACCGAAGATGGTCGGAGAATCCTGCTCCGCCAGGAGGTCTTTTAGCTCAGGTAGTAGACGGGCTGACCCGAAACCTCCACGTGCCGCCCACAGGATCTGGAAGCCCTCCGCCCGGAGATAAGCCTTTAATTCTTCTGCGCGAGCCCTGTCCGAACCGGCGAAATAACGATGTCTTTCGAAAAGCCTTTCGGAAAAATGCACCTCGAGCCCCCAGGCCTCGAGCACCCGCAGGCCTTCCATAAAGACGGTTCTAGCTACGGCCCCGGCGGGGGCGAAGACGGCTACTCGGTCTCCGGGTTGGATCACCGGCCGATCCTCTCCTGGTACAGATGATAAAGGCCTTCTAAAGTTAGTTCCGGGACTACCTCTTTTATCACGGGACAAAGCGGAGCGATGATTCTGGCCAGCCCTCCGGTGGCTACCACCAGGGGCTGATCTCCCATCTCCGCCGAGAGTCGGGCCGCCAGACCCTCCGTAAGGCCGACAAAGCCATAGAGGAGGCCGCTTTTAAGGGCCGAAACCGTATCCCTTCCCAAGGCCGTCTCCGGAGGAGGTTCCAGTTCCACCCTGGGGAGCTTAGCCGTGCGCCGGAAAAGAAGCTCGGCTGCGGTCTCGAGTCCGGGGGCTATGGCCCCTCCCAGGTATTCTCCCCGGGAGGAAACGCAGTCGAAGGTGGTGGCAGTCCCGTAGTCCACCACGATCACGGCCCTTTGCCAGCGGCGCCAGGCGGCGTAGGCGTTTACCAGGCGATCGGCCCCTACTTCGGCCGGATAACGCAACTTTACCGGGATGGGCACTCTCTCCGGGGAGACGGCCAGCCACTCCTTGACCAGCCAGTGCCTGACCACCGCTTCCCAGACATGATCCAGTGGAGGCACCACCGAAGCGTAGGCCACCCCCTTGAGGGCCCTTAAAGGGACCTCCATGAGATCCAGGAAGGCCCGTAAGGTTAAAAGAAGCTCCTCCGGGGTAAGACCGGTCCGGGTCCGAAAGCGAAAGGTTCTCAAAAGGAGGCCGTCCCGACGGAAGACCCCACAGGCCGTACTGGTATTGCCTACATCCACACAGAGGATCACTTCCTCGCTTTTTGCAGCACCAGGCACACCCAGCCCTCCTTTTCTCGTCGGTCTAGAATTTTCAAGGGGCCTCCGGACAACGTGGCCCGGAGTTCCTCTTCCATGGAAGGGGTGAACCCCGAAAGGATATAATAGTCCGCTTTCAAGAAGGAAGGCAGGCCCAGGAGCTCGACGAGCAGGCCCTTGTAGAGGTTGGCCAGCACCAGGCCTCCTTCAAGGGGGAGAAGGCTTCTGAGATCGGCTTCAATAACCTCGCCCTCAAGACGGTTAAGGGCCAGATTGTGACGGGTTAGGGTCACACAGAGGGGATTCCGGTCCACCGCCACCACCCTGGCCCCCAGACGGGAAGCCATCAGGCTGAGAAGACCGCTGCCACAGCCGAGATCGTACACTGTTTCAAAGGGGCCGGCCTTTTGCCAGATCTCCCAGAGGGCTTCGAGCATGAGCCGGGTGGTGGGGTGGTTTCCGCTGCCAAAGACCACGCCTGGGTCGTAAAGAAGCGCCCCCGGAAGTCTTTTCCAAACGGGGGCAAAGGTAAAGGGACCGATGGTGAAGGGTTCAAGGCACCGTCCTTCGCCCCATTCCGCGTAAGGTACCCGGGCCGAGAGCTCAAAACTCAGACCGAACTCGTTCTCTATTCTTTCCGGGAGTCCGGGCTTTTCCCGATGGAAGAATAGTACGGTAAGGTCTTCTTCCTCCCAGCAGCCGATAAAGTCCGGGTCGGGAAAGGTGTGCAGGGCAGGATGAGTGCCCGAGAAAGCATAGAGATAGAGGATTTCGTAGCGTTCATAAGGGGGTTTCAACATGGGCACAGAAGGTTTTCCGTCGCCGGCGATAATAATCCAGGTTCTTGGCCTTTTTCTTTTCGGCCAGGACCAGAGCCTGTAAGGCCGCGCTACAGGCCTCCCGAGGCCGGCCGTTCTGGAAATAGGCCTCTGCCAGGGTATCGAGGATCGCGGGGAAAGATTCCCGTTCAGCGGCCTTCTCCGCCAGTTCAAGGGCCCTCGAAGGCTGGTGCAGGGAAGGATCCCTGGCGGTAAGAAGGAGCCAGGCCAGGTTGTTCAGGGTCCAGGCGTCTTCTGGAACCATAAGGAGGACCTTTTCGTAAACCATGAGGGCTTCCTTTTCCAGCCCCTGGGAGAGCAGGTAATCGCCAAGGGCTCTCAGGATTTCGGGTTTTCCCTGAGCCCGATGTTCGAGGCCCCGCAGAACGTTTCGGAGGGCTCTTTTTTTGAGAAAATCATGATCTCCCAGGGTAGCACCCCCTATCAGGATCAGGAAGATCAAAACGAAGATCCACTTCTTGCGGGCGAGGGTGGTGTGGTGTCTCTGGGCCAGGGAAGGATTCTGGCCGGCGGCGTGTAGGAAAGCTATCCTTTCGGCCAGACTGTAGTGATGCCAGCTGGGGGCTTTCCGGAGCCCGGAGAGCGTGGCGATCTTTTCCAGGGCGGTGATGATACCCCGGGCCGATCCCAGGCTTTCCAGGGCATAGAGGTCGGCCTGCCTTTCGAAGTTTCTAAGGAAGTATCCCAGAAAGTAGCGGAAATAGAGGATGACCAGGCTTCCCAGAAGAAAGGCCAGGGCGATCTCGGGCCAGACGCGAAGGCGGAAGTCCGGAGAGATGAAAAGTTCGGGATAAGGGAAGAGGGAGAGAAAGAGGAGCCAGGCCGGCTCGAGTATCCAGTAGAGAAGCCCCAGGAAGGCCAGGAGAAAGAAGAATAACCACCAGAGGTGACGGTGTTTGATATGTCCCGCCTCGTGAGCCACCACGGCCAGCGTTTCTTCTTCGTCGAGGGTAGCCAGAAGGCCCGGGGAGAGGAGGAGATAACGGAAAGGTGGTATTACCCCCAGGACTCCGGCCGTGAGCAAGCGTCCCTCAAAGGGTAACCATAGAAGGATTTCTCCCAGTTTGATTCCCTGACCGCGAAGATAATCCTCGATGAGAGTCCTCAGGGAGGAGGCCGGCAAAGGCCTGGTAGGCCAGAGTTTGACCGCCAGATAGGGGAAAAATACGCCCAGGCATCCCAGCACTACCAGCCAGAGTAGATATTCCGGTGCCTGAGGAACGATCTTGCGGATAATTCCTAGCCCCGCAGAGGCCAGAATCCAGGGGATAATGGCCGGAAGGAAGAAGCGCACCTGAGAGAGTAGATACCGGCCAGGCGGAAGATCCCCCAGATGGCCCCGTTTTTCGTAACGGCCCGCCAGATACCAGGCCAGGACTAGGTAGTGTCCGTAAAGGAAGATGGCCCACAGATCTCCCGTAAGACGCGCTGGGAGTTTCAGAAGGGCCACGTCCAGAAAGAAGAAAAAGAGCGCCCACTTGAGGAGGGCTTGTTGTCTAAGGGTAAAGGTCAGGGCGTCTCGGGCGTTTGCCAGCCAGTGTCTGACCAGAACAACCCAGATCGAATCCTTGAGGAGGAAGCCCGTCAGGGTGAGGAGGAGAGGAGGCCCGGCTTCTCGGGGCCAGGCCCCCCATAGGATCAAGGCCAGAAAAAGGTAGACAATTTCGTCATAAAACACTTAAGACTCTTTCTTTTCCGAAGTCTTTCCGCTGGACTCCTCTTTGGAAGACGATTTTTTATCCTTCCGGGCATAGTCCGTAACGTACCATCCGGTGCCTTTGAGGATAAAGGAGCTCTGGCTGATGAGTTTGTGCAGTTTGCCTCCGCAGGCTTCACAGGTGGTGAGAGGGTCGTCCGTGATCTTTTGCCAAACTTCGAGGTGCCGGCCGCAGTTTTCACACTCGTACTCATAGATGGGCATCGCTCCCACCTCCTTCGTAGGTTTTATCAAAATAGCTCAGAGTCTCGGGCATCCCGGGCCAAAAGGCCATGGCCCGCAGGATCTCCCGGGCCTTGAGGTGTACCAGGATCTCCTCGGTCATCCTTTTCTGCTTTCCCATGTAATAGGAAGCCTCGTAGCGTGCAAAACGCACCATGTGTATCAGCTCGTGAGTAAAAATATAAAGCATGAGGGCCCGGAGGAAAGCCCGGCTGAAGGGCAATGGTCGGCCGTAGGGAAGCAGTATACAATAGGGATCGAGCCGGCGGGAGACCGGGCCTTCGCCTTTTACCAGAACGGCCAGAGCCTCCTCCGGAAAAGGCCAGGTGTCCTTCAGGAAACGCACTTCGTACTGGATACGTCGCAGGATGCGCGGGCTTAACCGGTAATGTTCAAAAACCAGTTCTTCGGCCAGGGCCGAGGCTTCGGCCAGAATGTAGCCACACGACAGGAGTTTACCTTTGCGGCTCAGAGATGGCCCTTGGGGTATGACCCAAGCCATTCCAGATGCAGACAGTGGCGTTCCACTTCTTCCAGACACTCTTTGAGTTGGGGATCCTCCACATGACCCTCGCAGTCCAGGAAAAAGAGATATCGCCAGGGTTCGCTTTTGGCCGGTCGGCTTTCGATCTTGGAGAGATTAATGCGGCGATCCGCAAAAGCCCGCAAGACCTCGAAAAGGGCCCCGGGGCGATCGGACACGCTGAAAAAGAGGGAGGTCTTGTCCTGTCCGGTAGGGGCCGGAGGTTCCCGGCCAATGATCCAGAAGCGGGTCACATTGCCCTTGTAGTCCTCAATGTGTTTGGCTACCACCTGTAGATGGTAGGTGCGGGCCGCTAGCGGGCTGGCGATGGCCGCCACCGAGGGATCCACGGCGGCCCAGCGGGCCGCAAGCGCCGTGGAAGCCACCTCTTCCACGGCTACCGAAGGGAGGTTTTTCCGTAACCACCTTCGACACTGGGCCAGGGCGTGAGGATGGGAGAGGACTTTCTTGATATCCTCCCGGCGGCCGGTCTGATTGAGGAGATTGTGGGTAATGGGGATGTAGACTTCGCCACAAACCTTGACCCGATACTGAGAGAAGGCGTCCAGGGTGGTGGAAACCGTACCCTCGATGGAGTTTTCTACCGGGACCACCCCAAAGCGCACTCGTTCGCTTTCGACCTCCTCAAAGACATCCAGTACGGACTCCACCGGTAAAAACTCTGTGCTCTGGCCGAAAAACTCGATAGCCGCCATGTGGCTGAAGGTGGCTTCAGGGCCAAGGTAAGCTACCCGACTGGGTTCTTGGGCCTGACGGCAGGTGTTTATGATCTCCAGGATGATAGCCCGTAGCGAGTCTTCCGGGAAATGCCCCCGATTTTCTTCCAGAAGCCTTCGCAGGACCTCTCTTTCTCTTGAAAGATCAAGGCTCTGGCGACCCTCCCGACGCTTGATTTCGCCTATGCGTCTGGCAATCTCGAAACGGCGGTTAAGAATTTCAAGGAGTTTCCGGTCGAGCTGGTCGATTTCCCGGCGTAGTTTTTCCAGTTCCTTCATGACAAAAATACTTTATCAGGGCGGCCAGGGTCGACAACCCCTGGCCGGACAATACCCGGCTAAAAAGGCCTCCTTAAGGGATTGGAAGATCACCCGGCGACGGATACGTCGGGCTCGCGGACAATCGGGGCGATGAAAACGGCGGGAGCGGGCGTTGCCTATATAAGGGCCTTCGGAGGCCTTGAGAGTCCCGAAAAGACCCCGATGGGCCCGGAGGGCTTCCCTCTGCACCCGGAGGAGTCTCCTGTAATAGCGGGTCGCTCCGGGATAATGACAAACCATGGCCAGCCCTTCCGAGACCAGGATTTCGGAAACCAGCCGGCCATTCGGCAGGAAAAGATACCCCAGAAGGCGTCCGTAACGATCCCGGGAGCGTGTAGCGGGCTCGAAGCGCAGGACCCGGCCCTCAACCAGCTCCCGGTTCCGTAGATAGGCCTGACGGGCAAAGGGCTCCGGAGGGCCTGTTTCCGGATGGAGCTCCGGAGCGTTGATTCCGGCGTAACGCAAGTGACGGCCGTCCGAAAGAATGACGGTGTCGCCATCGATGACCCTGACCACTTTGACCGTGGCGGCCCGGAGCCCTCCGGCCACCAAAAGACCGCCCAGAAGGACGACCAGCAAAATCTTGAAAGGCGGCTTGCTCCGTGTCCAGAGGCCGTGCCGGAGGATCGACTCAGGATGGAATTTACAAGTCATCTTTTTCACTTTATAAAGTTTAACATGCTTGAGAAGGCCACGCGCAAGGATCCGGTTCTCATCCAGACCACCGCCGGTCTCTTTCTGGGGCTGGTCTGTTTTCATCACGGGTTCGAGAGCCTGAATTTTGTGCTGGAGAAGAGGGAGTTTTTCGATTTTGAATGGCCGGCTCTGGTGGCGGTGGATACCGGAGGGCTTAGGCCCGTTCTTCTGGGGCTGGAGCACATCGTGGTCCAGCGTCGGAACGTTATCTGGTACACCACAGCCGTGCCGGAGACTCTGCTTGAACAGTACAAACTGAGGTTACCCCGGCCTCCGCAGGGGCCCGGAGAGGGTCCTCCTCCTGCGCCCAGGCCTTCCAAGGGAAAAGGCGAAGGCCAGGAAAAGGTGGTGGTTTTCCCGGGCTTGAAGGATCATGACTCGTAAAGTCCTGATTGCTCCTTCCATACTTTCGGCGGATTTTGCCCGTCTGTCCGAAGAGGTCCGGGCCGTGGAAGCGGCCGGGGCAGATCTCCTGCACCTGGACGTGATGGATGGTCACTTTGTGCCCAATTTGACCTTCGGTCCTCCGGTAATAGCCTCCTTAAGGCCCTATACCCGATTGACCTTCGATGTTCATCTCATGATCGAGGCTCCGGATAGGTACCTGGAGGAATTCGCTCGGGCCGGGGCCGACTGGCTCTGTGTCCACGCTGAGGCCTGCGTTCATCTCCATCGTACGATCTCCCGCATAAAGGAACTGGGCAAGAAGGCCGGCGTGGCCCTCAATCCGGCTACTCCGCTTTCCGCGGTGGAGTGGGTCCTTCCAGATTTGGATTTCGTGCTTGTCATGAGTGTGAATCCGGGTTTCGGGGGCCAGAGGTTTATTCCCCAGGCCACGGAGAAGATTCGTAGATTGGCTCATTTGATCGCTGAACAGGGCCTGGCGGTTAAGATTCAGGTGGATGGAGGAATCGGCCCGGAGACGGCGGGAGAAGTGGTGTCCGCGGGGGCCGAGATCTTGGTGGCCGGTTCGGCCATCTTCGGAAAGGAGGATTATGCTTCAGCTATCCGTGCCATCCGCGAGGCCGCGGCGGTAGCTCAAGAAGAGGTCTCCTAGGAAACTCAGGCTTAAACCAGCCAGAACCAGTGGCCAGAGGTTCCCGCTGAAAGGGAAGATCCCCAGACAGGCAAAAGGCAAAGCCGTCCTCAGTGTAAGATGGAACAGCCCTTTGGGGTTAAGGATCAGGCCTTCGACTCCTCTTTGAAGATAAGGCCAGGCGCTGAGCCAGGTCGTCCCCAGGACCACCCAGACCACGCCTCTCATTAGGAGGTCTGCCTGATGGGGGGGAAGAAAGTTGCTGGCCAAAATGATAACTCCGGCCCCGATCATTTGAAAAGTAGTCTTGAGGCGCGAGAGGGCCCAGACCGACAATTTTTCTGGATAGAGACTGCGTAGACCAGCCACCAGAATTTCCCGAAAGAGGAGGAGAAAGACCACCCAGTAAGGTAGGTATTTCAGGTGGTAGAGGAGGAGATATACCACCCCCACGAAGATCTTGTCGGCTATCGGATCTAGGAGAGCCCCCAGACGGGAAGGCCCCAGGCGTCTGGCCAGTCGTCCGTCCAGGTAATCGGTAAGACCCAGAAGGGAGCCGAGCCCCACCGCGGTGAGCTTGGACTCCGGCCCCCCGAAAAGAAGCAGACAGGGGAGAGGAAGCAGGAAGATCCGGAGGAGTGTCAGGCGGTTGGGGGTGATCCGCAGCATCTATTCCACCGCTTCCAGCATTTCCCAGCGTTCCTGACAGGCCCGGCAGCGTCTGGCCCAGGGGATAGTTTCAAGCCGCTTGAGACGTATCCACCGCCCACAGTCCACACAGCGCCCGTAGTCCCCACTGGCCAATCGTTCAAAGGCCGCCTGGATCTCGGAAAGGAGTTTCGATCCCGGATCCTCCCTTCGGATTTCCCTTTCTCGTTGCCGGAGGATCTCCCGTATGCGGCTCAATTCCTCCGGCCTGAGCGGACGCCTTTCGGCTTCCTCCATCCGGGATTTACCTCTCCCAGTAGATTCTTACCAGTTTGTCCCCTTCAGACCACCTGAAAACCAGATTCCCCTTGTAGGCACGATAGACGGCCCGCCCCAGGCGCTGAGCCAGATGGTCGGTGGTGGTCTCTATTACGGTGCGGCCGTCCTCGTCGTACATGGTAATGATCTGGTGTAAAGGATTGTTCTCCCGGGCCCTCTCGTATTCATTTTGAATGAGGCGCATGATCTCGTCCCGGTGTTTTTCGAAGAAGGGCCCCGAAAGATAGACATAGCCCATAGCATAGTGATCGGTGGCCTTCCGACACCCCGGGCAAAGGATCTTGGGTACAAAGTCGGTATCCTTGTATTCTTCGTAAAAATCTTCGTCGATGAGCCAGCGCTTGTCCCTGAAAACGGCGTGGCAACGGGGGCAGAGAGCTTCTCCGCTGGGAGCCGCGTCAGAAAGATAAGGGTCGTCCGTGGTCTGGTATTCATGCCTTTCCAGTATCCATTTTTGACCCTTTCTGGACATAGACTTTCACCTCCTTCAGTGAGGGCTTTTTTTCTCCCGAAACCAGCGTCCTGCGCGAGGATTGATGAACTCCGCTAGGGTTTGAACGTAGAGATCGCCGCTCTTTTTCACCGTTTCCCCCCGTCGCATTCCCGGGACCAGAAGAAGCTTTTTGGCATGGGCTGGAGATAAGATAAACAGCCTTTCCACCTCCGTGAAGGGGAAGGCTTCATCCAGCTGGGGATGAAGGATCAGATGGGGCTTGCGCAGATGGACAAGAAGACCAGCGATCTCCTCCCGATCTTCCGCCCGAAAACTGTCCAGGATCAGACCAAGGACCTCGGAAGGAAGATCCCGGGCTAGCCGAAGCCCCATCAGGGCCCCCAGGCCCTCTCCCC
>WFPH01000173.1 GCA_015487645.1 Thermosulfurimonas sp.
GCCCACCCAGGTGAGGTAGGTGGGTTCGTAATCCGGGCGAGCACTGAAAT
This sequence comes from Thermosulfurimonas sp., assembly GCA_015487645.1. Lineage (GTDB taxonomy): Bacteria > Desulfobacterota > Thermodesulfobacteria > Thermodesulfobacteriales > Thermodesulfobacteriaceae > Thermosulfurimonas_A. Next base: position 51 of record WFPH01000173.1, read on the forward strand.
AACGGGCGTAAAGCATGAGGAAGATCCCGGTCACGGCCGCCGAGGCCAGGAGAAAATGGAGAAACCGTGGCAACTCAAAGGCCAGGAGCCGGCCGCCAGTCTCGTATTCCTGCCCGGCCTTGATCGCCCACGCGGACCATTTTTCCGGGTGGATGGCCTGAAGCGAGAGGGCGTGGATGATACCCGCCACGGCCAGCAGAGCTCCTAGGGAAAGGATGGGCCAGAGGGGATTCCCGACGCTCTCGTAGCCGCCCCGGAGGTAATATACATAGGCTAGGGAGAAGGCCAGGGCGATGAGCCCCAGGAAGGCCAGGGCCCACCAGGCCGAAATTACGTTCGAGTAATACCAGAAGGGGTCGTAGATTACCTGGATGAAAAGGAGAGGGGCCACGCCCAGGACGATGGCCCAGGAAAGAGAGATGGGAATGGCCCGGGATAGGGAGCGCGAGAGCCTCAAGCCGAATGAGCCCCCGAAAAGTCTCCCCCAGAGGAGGAGGGAGGTTCCTCCCAAGACCAGGTTCACCAAAAGGAGGTGTAACGAGAGGGTGAGAACCAGAAGGATATCGAAAAGCCGGGGATAAAAGGGCAAACCGCTTACATCCCGCAGTTGATTGACATAGGAAACCAGGGGTTCCATGATGGCCTCCTTAGGGATTCTGGTTGATCATGGTGGCCAGATAGGCTCCGGCCGCCAGGCGTTCCTCCTCCGTGCCCACGAAAGGCGGCATGTAAGGGTAGCCGTCGAGGCCTTCCAGGAAGCCGGCGAGATCTTCGGGGTCGGTCATGCCCAGGCCTTCAAGCAGCTTGGGAAGGCTCCGCCACCCTTTTCGGGAGAGGGCATGACAGTTAGCACACTGGTGAGCCACCAGGATACGGCCTACCACCAGGCGGTTCTGGTCGGTGACGCGGCGAAGCTCGGGCGGAAGATAGCCCAGCCTGGAGAGATATCCTTTTTCATTGAGGATCTCCACCTCGGACTTTATGCCTTTGGCCGGAAGATCCGTTCCCACTACCTGATGTCCGTACATGAAACCGGCGATGATGTAAGGACGCCGTAGCCCTTCCCGGAGACCTTCCCCGGCCAGAATCCCCAGGAAAAGCACCACCAGTACCAGGAGGCTTCCCACCAAGGTGTTGGCCCGGGGCGCAAGCAGCCCAAAGACCACGAAATAGAGGAGTACCACGGCCCAGGCCACCCCCGCGACGTAGAGGAGTTTCTTGAGGTAGGGGAGGGTGCCCCCGAAAAGAAAGTCCGCAGCCTCCGGGGGGAGCTTCTTGAGATACCACAGGGTGAAAAGGGCCCCGAATACCAGGCCCACCGCCCCCCAGAGACCCGCCAGGCGGGAGGTCTCCCGGCGCACAGAGTCGTTTTCCAGGGTGGCAGCCACCGCCAGGGCGTAGAGACCGGCTATGCCGAACATGAGGGCCGTACGGGCGGCCAGTTGCGGCCAGTAAGTGGGGTTGAAGAACCCGTCGAAGAAGCCTCCGGTCTCCAGCCACTTTCCGGGCGTGAGCATGAAGGCCAGGATCCCGGTGATGATGATCATGCTGATCCAGGCGGCCACGGCGTAGAGATACCCGATCCGGAGATGGGTGCGCTCGTCCACCTTGCCGAAGGTGTAATAGTAAACGTAAATGGTGGCCACCTCGATGAGGAAGAAGACCCACTCCGTGGCCCAGCCCCAGACATAGTTGTGGATGAGCGCCGAGATGCCCCGCGGACTCGAGACCGTGGCCGCATACCAGATACCCACTCCGGAGAGTGAACCGAAGACAAAGCAGAAGATCAGGATGAGGAGGGTGTAACGTTTCACAAAGGCCAGCAGTTCCGGCCGGCCCTCCCGGTAGGCCTTCCGCTCAATGTAAACGTTGAACCAGAAGGCCCCCACCGCCAGATGCGAAGGCAGAATATGGAAGGAAGCGATGAGACCGATGACCAGCCCCGAGGTCAGATAAGGCACCACCCATATGGGATACATCCCCCACCTCCCTTAAAAGCTCGAAGAGATTTTATAACCTGCGCTTCCTGAAAGCAAGTTCAATAAAGCCTTGATTTATTAAGAAAAGAAGCCTCACAAGCCGAAATTTAGCGCAAAAGGGCCTTAAAATAATCTTCAATCCGGAATAAGTAGATGGATTCTGATTCCTGGGCCTTCTGGAGAGTAATCAATTTTTTGTGAGGGAACCTTTCCTTAAACCAGGGGCAGAAGAAATTCCGGCAAAGCAGGGGGCGTACAAGCAGTCCGCAACCCTTCTCCGTGAGGAAGAAGCAGCCCCGGTCAAAGGACCTCTTTTCCGGGATCTGGCCTCCGAGAAGAAGGTTTATCAGGAGGAGTTCCCGGCTCACCGAAAGTTCCATGTCCCGTCCGCAGCAGGTGGCCTGCCCCAGGGAGGCGCATTCCGCACAGAGCCGGTAAGCTCCGGTCTTCCGATAGGCCTCCTCCGAGATTGAGAGGGCCCGCTTCAGGTCTTCAAAGAGCGTCTGAAGTTTACGGTTTTCCCGCAGATGTCTTTCCGCCGAAGGGAGAAGCTTTCGGGCTTCCTCAATAGTTTTCCCGAAGAGACGTTCGGAGTTCACTGACAGGGAGGGGCGGCCTCGGGATTGATCCGGAAAAGCACCAGCCCGGTGAGGATTTTGGGGTAGAAGTAGGTGGACTTGTGGGGCATGACCAGGCCGGCGTCGGCCACCCGGCAGACCTGGGCCACCGGGGTGGAGCGGAGGAGGAAGAGGAGGCTGTCGCC
>WFPH01000174.1 GCA_015487645.1 Thermosulfurimonas sp.
GAGTAAGACTCATGGAGTCTATACCACATTCCACCAGAAATTCAGCGAAATCCGGGAAGTCACTGGGGGCCTGACCACAGATGCCGATCTTACGCCCGCGTTTCTTGGCGATTTCGATCACCTGACGCACCAGCCGTTTCACGGCCTCGTTGCGCTCATCGTAGATGTGGGCCACCAGTTCGGAGTCCCGGTCAAGCCCTAGAGTGAGCTGGGTAAGATCGTTTGAGCCGATGGAAAAACCATCGAAGATGTCCGCAAATTGATCCGCGAGCACCACGTTGCTCGGGATCTCACACATGACATAGATCTCAAGGCCGTTCTCGCCCTGCTTGAGCCCGTACTTTTCCATGACCTGATGACGCGCTTGCCCTCCTCCGGGGTGCGGCAGAAGGGGATCATCACTTTGACGTTGGTGAGCCCCATCTCGTCCCGCACCCTCTTTAGGGCCTTGCACTCCAGGGCGAAGGCCGGCTCGAACTTGGGATCGTAGTAACGTGAAGCCCCCCGCCAGCCGATCATGGGGTTGTGCTCCACGGGTTCGTAGAGATAGCCCCCGATGAGGTTGGCGTACTCGTTGCTCTTGAAGTCCGAGAGTCGCACGATGACATCGTTGGGGTAAAAGGCCGCTGCGATGGTGCCCACGCCCTGGGCCAGCTTGTCCACGAAAAATTCGGCCTTGTCCTCATAGCCCACCGTGCGCCGTTCGATCTCTCGCACCAAGGCCCGGATCTTCCGGTCTTTTTCAGCCTGCTTTTTAAGTTCCTCGAAGTTGAGGAGGGCTAGGGGATGGATGCCTATGTGCGAGCCAATAATAAATTCCAGCCGGGCCAGTCCCACCCCGTCGTTCGGGATCTGACCCTGGGAGAAGGCCTGTTCGGGGATACCCACGTTCATCATGATCTTGGTGCGGGTGCGCGGGAGTTTTTCAAGATCGATGCGTTCGACCTCGTAGGGGACCAGCCCCTCAAGCAGACGCCCCTCCTCCCCTTGGGAGCAATCTACGGTGACCTCCATGCCGGTCTCCACCACTTCGGTGGCGTTTCCGGTACCTACGATACAGGGAATCCCGAGCTCTCGCGAAATGATGGCCGCGTGGCAGGTCCGCCCACCACGGTTGGTCACGATGGCGCTGGCCACCTTCATGATGGGTTCCCAGTCGGGATCGGTCATGTCCGTGATGAGGACTTCTCCGGGCTTGAACTCGTGGATCCCAGAGACATCCAGGATCACACGGGCCTTGCCCTGGCCGATCTTGCTTCCTACGGCCTTTCCTACGGCCAGCACCCGGCCCTCTCCTTTGAGCTTGTAAGTCTCGTAAAACCTTTCCCTCTTGGCTCCGTGGACCGTTTCCGGCCGGGCCTGCACGATGAAGAGTTCCCCCGTACCCACCTTCTTACCATCTCCATCTTTGGCCCACTCGATGTCCATGGGCCGACCGTAGTGTTCCTCTATGAGGATAGCCCACTCGGCCAGCTTGAGGATCTCTTCGTCTGAAAGGACGAAGCTCTGCCTTTCACGACGAGTGGTCTTTACGTCCTTTACCGGATGCTCGGGATCCCGACTGTAAACCATCTTGATCTCTTTAGACCCGAGCTTCTTGGACACGATGGACCGGTAACCTTTTTTGAGGGTGGGCTTGAAGACGTAAAATTCATCGGGATTGACCTTACCCTGGACGACATTTTCTCCAAGTCCCCAGGAACCAGTGATGTAGACCACATCCCGGAAGCCGCTTTCAGTGTCCAGGGTGAACATTACCCCGGAGCAGGCCTTGTCGCTGCGGACCATCTTCTGGATGGCCACCGAAAGGTAGACGTTAAAATGGTCGAAGCCTTTGTCCTCCCGATAGGAGATGGCCCGATCGGTAAAAAGGGAAGCGAAACATTTTTTGACATGCTCAATGACGTTTTCGGCCCCGCGGACATTCAAGTAGGTTTCCTGCTGGCCGGCAAAGGAGGCGTCAGGGAGATCTTCAGCCGTAGCCGAAGAACGCACCGCCACATCCACGTTCCGGCCGTACTTTTCTTCCAGACGCCGGTAAGCCTTTTCTATCTCCTCAGCCAGCCGGGGAGGCATCTTGGCCTTCAGGATGAGAGTGCGGACTTTCCGCCCACGCTTCTGGAGGTCCTTCATGTTGTGGGTGTCAAGACCATCGAGGGCTTTTCTTATCTTTTCGTCCAGATGGTTCTCCCGAATGAAGTAGCGATAGGCCTCCGCGGTAACCGCAAATCCATCCGGGACCTTCACCCCTTTCGGAGTAAGGTTCCGGAACATTTCACCCAGAGAGGCGTTTTTTCCCCCAACCAGGGGGACATCCTTGATGCCTATCTCGTCAAACCATAGAATAAGCGGGGCTTCGGCCATAAAAAACCTCCTTTTTTGAGGATTCGATAAGGATAAAGAAGGTTTTAATGAAAAGAAGAGAGAAGGATCTTTTTGATACGTCTGAAATTTCTGTCATCGGTCGTGGACCTGTCGCCGCCCCATTTCGGTGAGAGACACCATAACAAAATTTTGCCGAGGGTGTCAAGCGAATGTATTGGTCCAGTACCTTTGGCACTCGGGATGATTTTCAAGGAGCCATTTTACCGGA
>WFPH01000175.1 GCA_015487645.1 Thermosulfurimonas sp.
GGATAGGAAAAGGGTAAAGAGGAGGAGACGATTCGGGTTCATGGCCCTGGGGGTTTTTCGGTGACGAGGCTCAGGCTTTTAGCCCCGGCCAGCCGGGCGGCGTCCATGGCTGAAACCACCGCGGAAAGCGGCGCCCGACGGTCGGCCTCAATGAGGACCCGTTTCTCCTCCGCGGAAGAAAGTTTTTCCCGAAGGAGGTTTACCAATTCCGGCCCTCCGGTCTTTTGCCCTTCAAACCATATTTCTCCGTCTCGTCTCACCTGAATAGTGAACGGGGCACGGACCACGGTTCCGCTTACCGCTCGGGGGAGTTCCAGCTCAAGCCCCTGGCGCTGCACGAAACTTGAGGTGAGAAGGAAATAGATCAGAAGGAGAAACACGATGTCGATCAGGGCCGTGAGGGGAAGGCTCACTTTTGGTCTAGGCCGGGTTTTAATAATTCTCATGACGCTTTCTTTCCCGGAAGGCCTTGAGCAACACCGTGGCCGCCTCGGAGAGTTCCTGTTCTATGCGGGCCAGTCGTCCCTCAAGGTAGGATAACCCCACCATCACCGGGATGGCCACCGAAAGGCCTGCGGCCGTGGTGAGCATGGCCTCCCAGATGCCTCCGGCAAGGGCCGAGGGGGTGACCCGCGACCCCAGGGCCTCCACGGTCTGAAAGGCCTTGATCATGCCGATCACGGTGCCCAGAAGACCGAGAAGCGGAGCCAGGTTGCCGATGAGGGCGAGAAGTCCGAAGTAGCGCGAAAGGCGGGAAAGTTCCCTTTCCGCGGCCGAGGCGAGCAAACGCTCCACGGTTTCCGGGTCGGCAAGGCCCAGGGAAAGCCCCTCGTAAAGAAAGTGTCCCAGAAGGCCTCCGCTTCGGGCGGACTCCCTACGGGCCCCTTCAAGGTCTCCTGAGAGCACCCTTTCCGCCACCCTCTCCACCAGTTCCCGATCCCGGGGCAGGGCCCGGTGGAGCCGAATCAGTCTTTCCAAGAACACGGCCAGTCCCAGCACCGAGCACCCTAAAAGGGGCCACATCAAAACCCCGCCTTTTTGCATGATCCACCAGAGGTTCATCGGTCACATCCTTTCCAGGTTGGCTTCCTTGAGGCTAATTTTATGTATCTTTCTTGTGGCCCGCCACGGTGAGAATCAATGTTGAAAAGGTGAAAAGAATAACGGCTCCCAAAATGAGAGCCGGTCTGGTAAATGGTAGATGGTGAATTTGATATATTTTCCAAAGCCAAAAAAGGGTCTTCAGCCACACTACAAGGGAAAATATGAGACCAGCTCTTATGAGCCATTCTGAAAATCTATGTCTGATAAAAAGAATGGCGGGAAAAAGAGCTAAACCTAAAGCCAGAGTAAGATTTCCCGCTCGCAGGAAATGAGCCGCTATGAGGACATAACTCAGGATTATACAGATGATCTTCAAAATTTTCATGAAATACCTCCCGGCGGAAATCTTCCCCCAAGCTGGGGGAGGCTACTGCTAAGTTGAGAGATCAAATGTTAACATAACTTTCTGCCATGCGGATCTATCCCCTTTCGGCCATTGTAGGGCAGGAAGAAATGAAACTTGCCCTTATGCTCGGCGCGATAAACCCGCGGCTTTCGGGGGTGCTCCTTTCCGGGGAAAAGGGCACGGGCAAGTCCACGGCCGCCCGGGCCCTAGCCCGTCTTCTGGAGGGCCCTTTCGTGAACCTTCCCCTTTCGGTAACCGAGGAACGATTGACCGGTCATCTTTGCCTGGAGGAGGCCTTAAAGCACGGTCGAAGGGTCTTGGTCCCCGGCCTTTTGGCTCAGGCCGAGGGCGGAGTGCTTTATGTGGACGAGATCAATCTTCTGCCTCCCTCCATCGTCTCCCTCTTACTTTCCGCCTCGGAGTCCGGGCGCTTCCTCCTTATCGGTTCCATGAATCCCGAGGAGGGTCCCCTCTCCCCGCAACTCCTTGACCGTTTCGGTCTCTATGTGGAGGTCTCTGCCGAAAGGGACCCGAGCCTGCGGGTTGAGATCCTGAGACGGCGTCTCCTCTGGGAGATGGATCCCGAGGGTTTTGAGGAGACCTTTGCGGAGGAGGAAGGGAAGCTCCGGGAGGGAATCTTAAAGGCCCGAAGCTTGCTTCCCAGGGTGAAGATTTCCGGCTATCTTCGGGCCCTCATGGCCCGGCTTGCGCTTGAGGCCGCCGCGGCCGGTCACCGGGCGGAGATCTTTCTTTTAGAGGCCGTCCGGGCGCAGGCGGCCCTTTCGGGCCGCTCCGAGGCCACTCCCGAGGACGTGGAATCCGTGGCCGAACTGGTTCTCACCCACCGGAGACGAGAGAGATCACGGGAAAGACCCCGGCCCGAAACTAAACCCGGGGAGGAAAACAAAGAAGACCGCAAGCCTCCTCAGGAGCATTCCTTTCCGAGGGAAAAAGAGGCCCTTAGAGGTCGATCTCCAGAGGCGCCGACCGAGAGGCAGGATAGAGGAGAGGATAGTCGTAGCG
>WFPH01000176.1 GCA_015487645.1 Thermosulfurimonas sp.
GGCTATCCATTCCCGATTTATCGGTCCGCGGGAAACAATCCGACCGTAAGGATCGATCAGCCCCGAAATACCGGTATTGGCCACCTGCAACACATACCGTCGGGTCTCCACCGCCCGCAGGACCGACTGGTAAAAGTGCTGGGGCAGGGCTGCGGAACGGCCAAACCAGGCGTCGTTGGTCACCACCAGAAGGATTTCGGCTCCGGCCCGCAGGCGTTTCCGGGCCAGACCGGGAAAGACATTTTCGAAACAAATGAGGATTCCGACACGATGACCCGCAACATCCATCACCCCCGGACCCCGACCGGGGTCATAATCTCCCGAGGCCACGGCCAGACGCCTCAGCCAGGGCAGCCATTTCTCAAAGGGCACATATTCCCCAAAAGGCACCAGATGTTCCTTATCGTAAATCCCGAGGACCTCTCCCGAAGGCGAAAGAGCCACCACACTGTTCCTGAGAACATAGCCTTCAGCCCGTCTTTCAACCCTGGGAGTCCCGAAAAGAAGGGGTCGCCCCAAAGATTGCACCCCGGAACGCAGTTCCTGAACCAGAGGATCCACCGGGAAGACAAAGGTGACCGCGGTTTCCGGCCAGACGATGAGAGCGGGTTTCGCCGAAAGAGCCTTCCGCGAGAGGTCGAGATATTTTTCAAGGTTGGCCTTCTCCCGCCCCCTCTCCCATTTCACTTCTTGGGGCACGTTCCCCTGAATCAGACAGATCCTGAAGGGGAGGGCCGGCGGTTTCTCCGGAAGGAGGAAAAGGCCGCCAAGGAAATTGGCCAGCCAGAGGCCTCCTGCCAGAATGAACGAAATAAGGGCCTTTCGCCCGCCCCTGGCCACCTCAAAAAGCACGTAATTTGACCAGGCCAGGAAGAAAGAAAGGCCGTAAACCCCAACCAAAGCCGCGGGCTGGATGAGATAGGGATTTGGGGCCAGGGCCGCTCCCAGAGGCTCCCAAGGGAAACCGGTAGGACCCAGACCACGCAGGAGCTCGAACCCCGTCCACAGACCGGCAAAAGCCAGCCCCCCCAAAAGAGAAGGTCTGGCCAGCAAGCCCAGCCTCTCGGAAAGACCCACCGCCAGCGCAGGGTAGAAAGCCAGGTAAAGGACCAGAAGAAAATGCACCCCGAGGGCCGCCGGCCAGGGAAATCCTCCGAAACGGACCATGACCGGAACCAGCCAGTAAAGAAGAGTGGCAAAATGAACCGCTCCAAAAAGGAGACCGGACAGGAAGGCCCTCCGGAAACCTCGCCCGGAAGAGGCCCAGAGCAACGGAACCAGGCCTGTCAGAGCCAGGGGATAAAGGGCGGGTTTGGGGAAGGCCAGGGTCAGGAGAAGGCCCGAAAAAAGAGGGAGTAATAGATCAAGCCTCATGGACGGCCGGCCGAGGACGAACTCTGAGAGCCCGGATGGCCCGCTCGTCGGCAGAGAGAATCTCCATTTCAAGCCCGGATACCTCCAACCGTTCGGAAGGCCGGGGTAGCCGTCCGAGTTTTTCCTGAATAAGCCCGGCAAGGGTTTCGTAGTCTCCCCGGGGGAGCTCCACCCCGAAGGCCCTTTCCACCTCTTCAAGCGAGGTCTCGGGATTCACCAGGAACCAACCTTCCGGATCCCGCAGAAAACGCGGTTTCTTAACGGGAAAAAGAAACTCCAGGAGATCCCGAAGGCGCACCATTCCGGAAAGCGAACCGAATTCATCGATGACCAGGGCCACGGATTCCCCCCGGTCGCGAAATCCCTTGAGGGCTTCGCGCACCCGCAGGCTTTCAGGGATCACATAGGCCTGACGCAGAACCTCCTTCAGAGAAAATTCCTCTCCCACCCTCTGAACCAGGTCCTTGAGGGCCACCACGCCTAGGAAATCGTCGAGATCCCGTCCGTAGACCGGATAGTAATCGTGGGGGGCCGAGGAAACCCTTCGCCAGACCTCCCGGCTAGAGGCCTCCACCGGAAGGCCCACCAGCTCCTTCCGCGGAATCATGACCTCCCGCACGGCCACCCGCCGGAGCCGCAGCACCGAAAGCACGATCTCCCTTTCCTCCGGGGTCAAAAGCCCCTCTCGCTCGGCCTCCCCCACCAGCTCGCCCAACTCTTCGGTAAATTCGCGAAGATGTTCCTCGGGCGTTTTCTGGAAGAGGGCCTTGAGGACCTCAAACCATGACGGAGCTTCCGGCATACCTTTTAAGTTAACGGCTTCGAGAAAAGAAAGTCAAGGAAAGATTCCCCCTTGCTTTACCGCTGGAAAGGTCTAAAATTGGCAAAATTGTAAAGTTAAGCTTTGTCAGCCATGGCCAAAATGACCAAACACAGTCTGGAAGAGTTGACCTGTCTTTACGAGATTGCGAGCACCCTTGCCAGCACGCTCGAGTTGCGGGAAGCCCTGGAGCGGACGCTGGCGGTGCTTTCAGAGAGATTCGATCTCAAGCGGGGAACCATCACCATCTTCAATCCCCGCACGGGAGAGATCCAGATCGAGGTGGCCCACGGGCTCTCAGAGGAGGCCCGCCGGCGAGGGCGTTAC
>WFPH01000177.1 GCA_015487645.1 Thermosulfurimonas sp.
CTATAAAAGAGATCGAAGACTCCCGGAAGCCTTGAAGTGTAACAAATTTTCATCCTTAGAAAGGCACAAAAGGAATTGAGTAGCCTTCCCTTTTCAGACTATGAGCGTCTCAAAGAAGCAATCTTAAAATTGGCCGAAAATCCCAGACCGACAGGTTGCAAGAAATTAATCGGTCGTGAAGGTTGGCGAATAAGAGTGGGCAATTACCGTGTAATCTATGAAATAATCTATGAAATTAATGATGATAGGGAAAAGAAAGTTCTCATCCTGCACATAGGACATCGCAAAGATGTTTACCGCTAAATGGCTCAACCCCTCGGCCCTCCTTACGGATCTTTACGAACTCACGATGAGCCAGGTCTATGTCGAGCGGGAAATGCTCGCTCCGGCCACCTTTTCGCTTTTCGTAAGAAAGCTCCCCTCGAACCGTTCCTTCCTGCTCGCCGCGGGACTCTGGCCGCTACTTGAGGCCCTGCATGAGCTTCGTTTTAATGAAGAAGACCTCGCCTATCTTGAATCCCTGAAAATCTTCAAACCTACCTTTCTGGATTATCTTAAAAATTTCCGGTTTACCGGGGAGGTCTGGGCCCTTCCCGAGGGGACGGTCTTTTTCGAGAACGAGCCGGTGGTGGAGATCACCGCCCCGCTTCCCGAGGCTCAGATCGTGGAGACCCTGGTCATCAATCTCATCAACATCGAGACGGCCATCGCTACCAAGGCCGCGCTCTGCGTGCTTGCGGCCCGGGGCCGGCCCTGTGTGGACTTCGGGGCCCGGCGCACCCAGGGACTTGAGGCCAGCCTTCATGCCGCAAGGGCCTCCTACATCGCAGGGTTTTCAGCCACAAGCAATGTGCTGGCCGGAAAACTTTTCGGTATTCCGGTAACCGGCACCATGGCCCATTCCTACATTGAAAGCTTTGACCGGGAGGAGGAGGCCTTTCGGGCCTTTGCCGAAAATTTTCCGGAAAATGCGGTTTTTCTCGTTGATACTTACGACACCCTTGAGGGGGCCCGACGAGCGGCCCGGGTGGCTCTTAAACTTAAGGAAAGAGGCCTTTTGGTGCGCGGGGTGAGGCTTGATTCCGGGGACGTGATCGAGCTTTCCCGGAAGGTGCGCCGCATTCTCGATGAGGCCGGACTTTCCGAGGTAAAGATCTTCGTGTCAGGGGGGCTTGACGAAAAGAAGATCGCCGAGATCGTCTCCTCCGGGGCGCCGGTGGATGCCTTCGGGGTGGGAACCAAGATGGGGGTCTCCGCCGACGCCCCCTATCTGGATCTGGCCTATAAACTGGTGGAATACGACGGACGTCCCCGGATGAAACTTTCCGAAGGCAAGATCACCTATCCCGGTCGCAAACAAGTCTTTCGCCGTTACGACGCCGCAGGACTTTTCTACGAAGACGAGCTGGGACTGCGGGAAGAAAACCTACCCGGGAAAACGCTTCTTACCTGCTTTATGCGGGAGGGAAGGCTTCTGGAAGGAACGCCTCCGATTTCTGATATTCGCCAGAGGGCCGCGGAAGAAATAAACCGTTTGCCCGTCGACATCCGCGAAGGCCGAAGGACTCCGGCCCCGCGTACCTCTGAGGCTCTCCTCCGTCTCCACCGGGAGACCGTCGAACGCCTCCGGGAAAGGCTTTAGTCCATGCCGAAACTTCCCCGTGGCAACCCCCGGGCCATGGCGCTTAAGACCCTCATCCGCTGGGAGCGGGGCAAGCCGCTTCTTGACGAGCTCCTTGGAGAGGTGCTCACCAAAAGCGTACTCCCCGACCCGCGCGATCGGGCCCTCTGCGGAGAGCTGGTAAATGGGGTGGTCCGTCACCTTTACTATCTGGATTACGTGATCTCGCGGTTTTCGGAAGAACCGCTGGAGAAAATGGACCCTCAGGTGAGAAATCTCCTGAGACTTGCGACCTATCAGCTCCTTTTCACCCGGGTGCCGGCCCGGGCGGCGGTGGCCGAGGCGGTGAAGCTGGTCAAACGCGGTCGCGGAAAATGGGTGGTCTCCTTTGTGAATGCGGTCCTGCGAAAGATCGCCGAGGTCCGTAAGAGACCGCCCGAGCCTCCCCGGGAGATGAACCCCGTAAGCTATCTTTCGGTGCGCTATTCCTATCCGGAATGGATGGTCACCCGCTGGCTTTCCCGTTTCGGGGAAGAAGAAACCGAAAGGCTCCTTGCCGCAGGAAATGAAAAGCCCCCTTTAGTGGTGCGGGTCAATACCCTACGGGTGACCCGGAATCAGCTCTTAACCTATCTCAAGGCCGAGATCCCCGAAGCGGAGGCCTGTCGTTTCAGCCCGGACGGTCTCATTCTTCATGGTTTTCGTGGCCGAATCACCGATCTCCGAGCCTTTCGGGTGGGCTGGCTCCAGGTGCAGGACGAAGCCAGCCAGCTGGTTTCCTACATGGTCTCTCCGCGACCGGGGGAAAGGATCCTTGACGCCTGCGCCGGAGTTGGCGGAAAGACCACTCATCTGGCCCAGCTCATGCGAAACACCGGCCGTATCTACGCCTACGACCTTTACGAATGGCGCCTTGAGAGGTTGCGCGAAAACGCCGAGCGTCTCGGGGTTACCAACGTGGAAACCATTACCGCGGAGGTCACCGAAGCCGTAAAAGCTCTGGGAGGCAACTTTTTCGACCGCATTCTGGTCGACGCCCCCTGCACAGGAACCGGAGTCATCCGGCGTCACCCAGACATCAAATGGGCCCGGAAGCCGAAGGATCTGGTCGCAGTCCCGGAAAAACAGCTGGGCCTCCTTGAAGGGCTGGCCGATACTCTCAAACCGGGAGGGGTTCTCGTTTACGCCACCTGCAGTCTTGAACCCGAAGAGAATGAAGAGGTGGTGGCGAAATTTCTCTCGGCCCACCCGGAATTCGAAATCGAAGACCCGAGGAAAGTACTCCCTGAGCCCGCCCGGGAACTGGTAGACGAAAACGGATTCCTGCGCACCTATCCTCACCGCCATGGTCTCGATGGCTTTTTCGGGGTAAGATTGAGGAAACACCGGCTCAAGGAGTGAACCATGGCCATTACCGAACTGCGCGGTATGGATCGTATCATCGTCCCCATCAAGCTTGAACCCGGGACCAAGTTCGTTTTTCAATGTGGGCCCGGGGTCCCCTGCTTCAAGCTCTGCTGCTCGGCCCTCTATCTCCCCCTTACCCCTTACGACATTCTTCGTCTGCGCAACCACCTCGGGCTTACCACCGACGAATTTCTTCTCCAGTACACCGAGCCCTTCATTCTTCCCCGATCTGGTCTGCCCGTGGCCAGGCTCAAGATGCGGGACGATCAGGAAAAGACCTGTCCGTTTCTCGGAGAAGAAGGCTGCACAGTCTATCCCGTGCGGCCGCTTGCCTGCCGCTATTATCCCCTAGGCCTCGGAATCTTCCGTAACCGGGACGAGGGGCGTAACGAGGACTTCTATTACCTGGTCAAGGAAGGATTTTGCCAGGGGTTGGATTCCGGTCCAGAGATCACGGTGGACGAGTACCGGAGAAGCCAGGGCATCCCGGAAACCGAGGAGCCGGTCAAGGAGTGGGCCGAGATCGTCATGAAAAAGGAGTCCTTGGGCCCCATCGAGGTCCCGGAAAAGAGCCTGCAACTCTTTTTTATGGTGAGTACCAATCCGGAAAGGTTCCGCCGGTTCGTGTTCGAGAGCAAATTCCTGGAGATTTTTGAGGTGGACGAAGAAACTCTTTCCCGTATTCAGGAGGACGATCTGGCGCTGCTTCAGTTCGGCTTCCGCTGGTTAAAAACTGTACTCTTCGGTGAGGATCTGGTCAGACGCCGCAAGGAAGTGCCCGAACACAAGAAGATGAAACCCGTTTAAGGGGCCCTAATGCCTCACGAGAAAATCTATTCGAAATAGGATTCATTGCCTCATCAGAAAATCTATTCATATTCCACCCCCTTAACCGGAGTGGCCAGACTAAAAAGTTTCTGCTGAAGGTGTAAAATCTTCCGTCTCAACTCCGCCGGATTAAGC
>WFPH01000178.1 GCA_015487645.1 Thermosulfurimonas sp.
GACCACAAAAGGCCCCGGATGACTCAGCTTCTCCGTTCTTTCCTCTGCCACAGTTCCTCCAACAATCGTCGAGCTTCTCTAAAGTTTTCCAGACGATACCGGGCCTTGGTAAGCCCGTAGCCGATTTTTACCGTAAAACTTTCCGGAGGCAAAGCCTCAAAAAGATACTCGTCGGTCCAGTCGTCCCCCATGGCCAGAATGAAGTCATAGCCGTCCTTCTCCAGAAAATACCTAGCCGCCATGCCCTTGTTGATCTCCCGGGGTTTGATCTCGAGGACCTTATTCCCCTCCAGCACCGTGAGGCCCAGAGGATGCACCAAGTCGAGCAGGGCTTCCTTGAGCTCGTGAGCCCGCATGGCCCCGAGTTCCGATTCCGCCAAGCGGTAATGCCAGACCAGGCTATAACTCTTCTCCTCGATGAAGGCTCCGGGGGTGCGATCGGTGTAAAGCTCTAGCACCGGACGGATCACTTCCTTCCAATCCTCGGTAAATTCCCCCGTAAGGTGCCAGCTGGAATTATCCCGGATGAAAACCCCATGTTCGGCCACTAAAGCCACGGGAAGATCCCCGAACCACCGGGAGAGGGTCTCCGGGTCACGGCCGCTCATCAAGACCACCCGGGCCACAGAGGAAAGCCTTCCCAAAAGATCTTTGAGTTCCGAATCAGGAACGGCTTTCTCCGGACGTCCCACGAAGCCGGCAAGAGTACCATCGTAATCCAGGAAAAGGATGGGAGAGCGGGCTTCGGCAAAGGCCGCCAGCAACTTTTCCCTTTCCGGGCCGAAAAGGCGGGAAGAGGTGTAGCTCTCCTGTGTGTGTTTGGCTTCCCTGAGAGCGGAAATGAATTCCCGGGTCCAGCGGTTGATGTCATAGCGCCGGATACGCTCTTTCATCCGACGGTTGCGGATCATCTTTTCGTCCCGGGGAAGACTCAGGGCCTCCCGCAGGGCGACCACCAGATCCTCCTGGTTGAAGGGGTTGACCAGGATGGCTTCCGAAAGCTCGGCCGCTGCCCCTGCCATTTCGGAAAGGATGAGCACCCCTTTCTCCTCCGGGACCGTGGCTACGTATTCCTTGGCGATGAGATTCATACCATCCCGGAGAGGGGTTACCAGGGCCACATCCGCCAGATAATAAAGGGCTGCCAGTTCCTCGAATCCCAGACTGCGGGCCAGATAATGCACCGGGGTCCAGCCCAGGGTGCCAAACCGACCATTGATGTGTCCCACCAGTTCTTCTACTTCGCTCTTGAGCTCTTGGTAATGTTCAACTTCCGTGCGGGAGGGCACCCCTATCAGGATGAGGACCACTTTCTCCCGGAATTCGGGATAGCGCTCCAGAAAGGCCTCATAGGCCCGCAATCTCTCCGGTATGCCCTTAGTGTAATCCAGGCGATCTACCGAAAGGATCAGACGCCGTGGGCCAATCTCTTCCTGGATCCGTGCAAGATTTTTCTTTACCTCCGGATTTTCCAGGGCAAAGGCGAACTTCTGATAATCTATGCTGATGGGAAAGACCTCCACCTTCACTGCCCGATCCTCAGCCATCACCAGCCCGAACTGATGTTCATAGCCCATAAGCCTTCGGAGGCTGCTCAGGAAGTGCCGCGCGTAATCGTAGGTATGGAAACCGATGAGATCCGCCCCAAGCAAGCCTTCAAGGATCTCCTTCCGCCAGGGAAGCACGCGGAAGATCTCGTAGGAGGGAAAAGGAATATGCAGGAAAAAACCGATGGTGGCCCGGGGAAGACGCTGCCGGAGAAGACCGGGGAGAAGGAATAGCTGGTAGTCGTGGATCCAGATGGTGGCCTCCTCTTCGGCCAGCTCCGTTACTGCCTGGGCGTATTTTTCGTTCACCCTGCGATACCCTTCCCAGTAATCCCGATCGAAGACCGCATACTGAAGGAAATAATGGCAGAGGGGCCAGAGGGTGCGATTGGAGAACCCGTAGTAGAAGGTCTCAAGTTCGGTCTCGGTGAGACACACCGGGTGGCATCCTAGCTCTGCAAGCTTTCGGGCCAGCCATTCTTCGTGTCCCGAGAGCGTCTCGGCGGTAAGTCCCGGCCAGCCCACCCATAGGGCTTCCTCTTTTGGGATCACCGAGGAAAGCGCGGTAGCCAGCCCCCCCAC
>WFPH01000179.1 GCA_015487645.1 Thermosulfurimonas sp.
CCTTATTCCTGCCGGAACCGGCCGCGTCTATTACGACATGAAGGCCGAAGAGAAAAAGGCCTTAGAGGCCCAGAAAAAGGCTGACCTAGAACTTCCCCTTTAGGGACACCAGGAGCGGCCCTTTTGGGCCGCTCCGGTTTTTATTCCTTAAAAAGTTTTCTGAAGAACCACTCTGAGGGGCAGAAGTTTATGATTCCGGCAAGGAGGCTCATGAGGGCCACGAACCAAAGGAGATATTCTCCCCAAGACCGCCCGGAGCGCATAAGCAAAAGCCCCACCAATAGGATCAACCCCATAAGAATTCGTTGAGCTCTTAAGGCCTTCATTTTAGACCTCCGCTTGGATTCTAGAGCTATTATATCATTTTTGGCCCCAAAAGTACTAAGACCGTAATTTTTTCAGGCGGCTGGTCAGGCTCCGGTAGTCCGGAGCGGTGAGGAGATCCGGCAGAAAGGTTCTCTTTCCGGGAATTCCTTTGAAAAGCTGGGCCAAGAAGGCTTTTATCTTTTTGCCAGCGGTTTCGGGGCGGAAGAAGACGCCCATCTCTTCCAGGAGCTCGAGGGCGAAAGCGGCCCTTGCGGTAACATCTTTTGGAAGGGGCTGTTTTTTATGATATTCCTCGAAGATCCAGGGGTTCTTCAGGGCGGCCCGGCCCACCATCACGGCGTGGCAGCCGGTTTCCTGAAAAAGTCTTCCTATATCGCGCCAGGTAAGTACGTCTCCGTTTCCGATGACAGGGATCTCCCGCCCGAAAAGGGTTACCAGGTCCCGAATACGTTCCCAGCGGGCCCGGCCGGAGAAACCCTCCACCGCCAGCCGGGGATGGAGAACGATGGCCGAGACCCCGGCCGCAAGGAGTCTTTCGGCGATCTTTCCAAGGATATCCCGATCCCAGCCCAGGCGGATCTTGGCCGAGACCGGGATCCCGTGGGCCTTTCCGGCCGAAACCAGGGCCTCGGCACAGGCCGAAAGACGCGCGAGATCCCGGAGGAGCCCCGCCCCGGCCCCCCGCGAGGCCACCTTCCTCACCGAACAACCCAGGTTGAGATCGAGCCCATCGGGCTTGAGTTCCTGGGCTACGAGTTCCCCGGCCCGGTAAATCTTCTCAGGATCGTTTCCGAAAAGCTGGATTACCAGGGGCCTTTCCTCCGGCGTGAAGCGCAAGAGAGGATCGGAAAGGCCCTTCCGGAGGATCATGTCCGCACTCACGAGTTCCGTCCAGGTGCGGTCGGCCCCGAGACGGCGCAGAAGTTTGCGGAAGGGGGAATGGGTGTAGCCCGCCAGAGGGGCCAGGATGACCTCGCCCGGCCGAAAATCCATGAAAGATTAGGCCTTTACCAGAACTCGGAGGAAGCGTTTTTTGCCGATACGAAGGTGATACTCTCCCGGCTGAAATTCGAAATTTTCTTCCCGCAGGGCTTCCCCCTCAATGAACTTCACGGCCCCCTGGCTCACCAGGCGTTTGCCTTCGGAGGTGCTCTTCACCAGACCGGCCTCCTTGAGAAGACCGGGCAACCAGACGCTTCCCGGGGAGACCCGCACTTCGGGAGCGTCTTTCGGGATCTCGCGCCGGGCGAAGACCCGCTCGAACTCTTCGGCGGCTTCCCGGGCTGCGGTTTCGGAATGGAACTGGGCCACGATGGTCATGGCCAGCTGTTTCTTGACCTCCTTGGGATGCTTCCGCCCTTCGGCCACGGCCCTTTTCAGGGCTTCGATTTCTTCTAAAGGAAGGTCGGTAAGGAGCTCATAGTAGCGCCACATGAGTTCATCCGAGATGGACATGAGCTTTCCGAACATCTCCTGAGGAGGCTCGGTAATACCTACGTAATTGCCCAGGCTCTTTGACATCTTCTGGACCCCGTCGAGGCCTTCCAGAATGGGCACGGTCAGAATGACCTGGGGCTCCTGGCCGTACTCCCGCTGGATCTCCCGGCCCACGAGGAGGTTGAAAAGTTGATCGGTGCCTCCGAGCTCTACGTCGGCTCGAAGGGCCACAGAGTCGTAAGCCTGGATCAGGGGATAAATCAGTTCGTGAATGGCGATGGGACGATGGGCCTCGAACCTCTTTTTGAAATCCTCGCGCTCGAGCATGCGGGCCACGGTGTATTTGGCACAAAGACGAATGAAGTCTTCAGCCGTCATCTTGCTCATCCACTCGCTGTTGAAGACCACCCTGGTTTTTTCGGGATCGAGGATCTTGAAGACCTGATCGGCATAGGTTCTGGCGTTCTCAAGCACCTGCTCCCGGGTAAGCGGGGGTCTGGTCTCGGAGCGCCCGGAAGGATCCCCGATCATAGCCGTGAAATCCCCGATGAGGAAATAGATTTCGTGGCCCAGGTCCTGAAAGTGTCGCATTTTGCGCAGGAGAACCGTATGCCCCAGATGGAGATCCGGAGCCGTGGGATCGAAACCGGCCTTGATTCTCAGGGGCTGGCCGGTTTCCGCCGCACGTCTAAGTTTGGCCAGCAGTTCCTCCTCTTCCACGATGTCTACCGTGCCGCGTTTGAGGTATGCTAGGGCCTCCTCTGGCGAAAGTGTGGCCATCTTCTCTGGTCCTCCTGAGGTTTTTTTTCTGGGTTTTTAACTCCGAAAAACGGGCTCTTCAATAGGTGGAATCAGCAAATGCGGGGGAGGGGCTCTCCGGTCAGCACCGGGAGGATGCGTTCGCCACCTATCTGGGTGCGAAGGATTACCAGGGGTTTGGAGGGCTTCGCCTGCACCCGGCCGATGATCCGGGCGCTACGGCCCTCGGGGAATTCTCTTAGGATCTCAAGGGCCTTCTTGCCGGCTCCGCTCTCCACCACGGCCACGAAACGGCCTTCACAGGCCAGATAAAGGGGATCCAGCCCCAGGATCTCACTGCCTCCCCGGACGGCCGGGCTTATGGGGAGGGAGTCTTCCTCGATCACCATAGAAAGCCCGGCTTCTTCGGCCAGTTCGTTCAAGGTGGTGGCCAGGCCTCCGCGGGTGGGATCTCGCAGGGCGTGAAGAGCCGGGCCAAGTTCTTCTATCAGAGCCTTCACCATGGGCCAGACCGGGGCGGAGTCGCTTTGAAGGCCTTTTAAGGGTAGACCCTCCCGGGCGGCCAGCACGGCCAGACCATGCTCTCCCAAGGTTCCGGAGATCAGGATTTCATCTTTCGGCTGAATGCGTCGGGGATGAGGGGCCGGAGAGGCCACGATTCGTCCGAGACCACTGGTATTCACATAAAGGCGGTCGCCCTTGCCTTTGGGGACTACTTTGGTGTCTCCACAGACGATTTTTACGCCCATCCTTTGGGCCGCTTCGGCCATGGAGGTCACGACCCGGCGCAGATCCTCGATTAGCAGGCCTTCTTCCAGGATGAACCCGCAGGAAAGGTAGAGGGGTTCCGCTCCCGCCATGGCGAGATCGTTCACCGTGCCGTGGACGGCCAGTGATCCGATATCCCCTCCGGGAAAAAAGATGGGATCCACCACGAAGCTGTCGGTGGTGAAGGCCAGGGAATCCTCTTTGATCTCGAGAGAGACGGCGTCGAGGAGGGCGCTCTCACCGGAAAAGGCCCGGAGAAAAATTTCCCGGATCAAACGGTGGGTGGCCCGTCCCCCGCTTCCATGATCCAGAAGAATGACCTCTTCAGGCCCAGCACCCATCTATGCGAGCTCCGCACTCCGGACAGGTGCCTTCTTCGGTAATCTCGTTTCTGAGGATTCTGAAACCGTAGCGCTTGATGAGGAGTTTATTGCAGGACCAACAATAGGTGTTCTCCCCCTTATCGCCGGGGATGTTGCCAGTGTACACATATTTGAGACCCTCCTCGCGGCCGATGTAGTAAGCCTTTTGCAGAGTTTCGATGGGAGTAGGAGGGCGTGTCAGGAGCTTGTAAGTGGGATAAAAGCGGGTCACATGCCAGGGGGTCTCGGGCCCCAGTTCGTCCCGGATGAAACGGGCTATTTCTCGCAATTCTTCGGGATCGTCATTTTCACCGGGTATGATCAGAGTGGTGATCTCGAGCCAGACCCCCTGGCGCTTGAGGTGTCTCAGGGTCTCAAGGACCGGTTTTAAACGGGCCCGACAGTGCCGCTGGTAGAAATCCTCCCGAAAGGCCTTAAGATCTATATTGGCCGCATGGAGATGAGGGTGGACAATCTCCAGGGCCTCTGGGGTCATGTAACCGTTGGAAACAAACACGTTTTTGAGCCCTTTTTCCGAGGCCAGACGGGCACAGTCGAGGGCGAATTCGAAGTATATGGTGGGTTCGGTGTAAGTATAGGAGATGGAACGCGCCCCCGAGCGCAGGGCTTCTTCTACCACTCTTTCCGGACTCATGGATTCGCCGGTCACGTAACCATAATGTCTGGGGAACTGCGAGATCTCGAAGTTCTGACAGAAATCACACTGAAAATTGCACCCCACGGTCGCAATGGAGTAGCTGAGGGTCCCGGGGAGAAAGTGAAAGAGGGGTTTCTTTTCTATGGGATCTACGTGGTGAGCAATGACCTGTCCGTAAACCACACTATAAAGCACGCCCTCCTCGTTTTTCCGTACACCACAGAGGCCGGTCTTCCCCGGGGGGATGCGACACCGATGGTGGCAAAGATGACACTTGACCTCACCACCCTCCAGCCGGTCGTAAAGAAGAGCCTCACGCATTCAACCCTCCTTTTTCTAAGATAAGACCAGATCTCCTGGTCCGCAAATTTGTTCGGTTGATCCTGAGGGAAAAATTCGGTAATAACTTCAAAGAGTCCCGGCAAAGGAGGCTGGTATGGCGGAATGCATCTTCTGCAAGATTATCAAAGGTGAGATCCCTTCAAAGAAGGTCTATGAAGACGATAGGGCTTATGCTTTTCACGACATCAACCCGGTGGCTCCCACGCATATTCTGATCATCCCCAAGAAACACCTGGCCGGGATTTACGAAATGTCTGAAGAGGATCGCGAGATGGTGGGACATCTCTTCTGGGTGGCCCGCAAAATAGCCGAGGAACTGGAGCTTTCTCCGGCCAAGGATCCCACCCGGGGTTATCGTCTGGTCATCAACTCCGGGCCGATGGCCGGTCAGACGGTCTTTCATCTCCACCTTCATCTTCTTGGCGGTCGGGAGATGGGCTGGCCTCCGGGCTAGAGCCTTCGTAAGGCTCCAGGTGGACCACTACATCAATGACTTGGCGGTGTCGAGAAAGTAGGGTCTTTTTGACCTTTTCGGAGATACGATGGCCTTCGCGGACGGATAGTTCCGGATCCACCTGGATATGGAGGTCCACCAGGGTGTGTCCGGCGTGTTTGCGGGCCCGCACCCGGTGGGCATCGCGCACACCCTGGATCTTCAGGACCTCTTCTCGAATTTTCCGGGCCTCGGAGGCCTCCACCCCGTCACAGAGTTCCATCACTCCGGGCCTTATGATGCCCCAGGCGGCCTTGAGAATGAAAAGCGAGACCACGATGGATCCCACCGGGTCAAAGAAGGCCAGTTCCGACCGCCAGGCTGCTAGGCTGGCCCCCAGGAGGGCCGGAATGGAGCTTAGGGCATCCGAGCGGTGGTGGTGAGCATTGGCCACTACGGCCGGTGAACCGGCCTTAAGACCGACCCTGAGCGTGAGACGGTAAAGGGCCTCCTTCACTCCTAGGGAGAGAGCCGGAGGGATAAGGACCCATAGGGGAAGGGGAGATCTTGGCTGGCAGGCCTTCAGGGAAAGTAGGGCCTTGGCGATGAGTCCAAAACCCGTGGCCGCCAGCAGCAGGCCAATAACCACGGCTGAAAGGGTTTCAATCCGTCGGTGTCCGTAAGGATGACATTCATCAGGGGGAGCGCTTCCGTACCGCAGCCCCAAGAGAGCCAGAAAATCCGTGGCCAGATCCGAAAGACTGTGGAGACCATCCGCCAATACCGCCTGACTCTGGCCCCACCAGCCGGCCAGGATCTTGAAGAAGGCCAGAAAGACGTTGACAGCCGCTCCCAGAAGGGTTACGCGGTAGAGGCTTGTCATAGGGGTACCAGTTCCACCGCGGGCCCGTAGGCCCCGATTTCCCCTCCCGCTATAACTACCACACCCAGAAGACCCGGAATCTCTTCGGCGAGCGCCAGGACCCTTTTCAGGGACTTACGACCTTTGACCAGATTGGCCAGAGCCGTGGCCGCGGCATCCGCGAGCGCCGTGTCTCTGGCAATGACACAGACGGCCTCCGCCCGGCCAAAAGAAAGACTGTGTCCGATCTTTCCCGAGGAGGTGCAGACCCCGCAAGGCATGAGATCCGCCGAGATTTTGAGACCAAGCCGTCCCGAAAGGGAAGAGTCTCCGGCGAAAAGGGCCACCGTGGCCGAACGCTTCAGGGCCAGGAAGACATCTCCTCCGTTTTCCACCACTATCTGGGAGGTGAGACCTTCAGTCAGGAATCGGCGTCCCACGGCCTCGGCGATGGCTCCGGCTACGGCGGCCATGGGGCCAACCCGGGCCGTCCGTCCGGCCGCGAGCATGCGTTTCACGATCTCCGGGGCTTTCGGATCCACAGGGAGCGGTTTGAGGGCCGTGAGAAACTCCGGGTGTTCCCGGAGATAGATTTCAAGAGGCCTCCGAATCTCTCTTACCACCCGCAGTCCCTCCAGGGAGAGGTCTCTTTCGGCCAGGATGGCCAGATCGGTTTCGCGATAGACCACCCGAAAGGCCAGAAGCCTTTCCCCCGGCCTAAGCCAGGTGCGGTAATGGCGGATTTCACTGGAGGTCACCGGCATGCTGCCTTACCTCTTCGTAGTAGTCTCCCCCAGTGGGAGGGTTGATTACGATGGCCGGAAAGTCTTCCACCTCGAACTCCCAGAGGGCCTCCGGACCAAGGTCTTCAAAGGCTACGACCTTTGCGGATCGTATCTTTTCGGAGAGATAAGCTCCGGCCCCTCCGAAAGTGGCCAGGTAGACCGCTCCATAGCGCACGATGGCTTCCCGAACTTCCGGCCCCCGCGGTCCCTTGCCGATGGTGGCGGCCAGGCCGAGGGCCAGAAGACGCGGGGTGTAGGCATCCATGCGGTAGGCCGTGGTGGGGCCGGCAGAACCGATCACTCTCCCCGGCGGGGCCGGACTCGGCCCCACATAATAAAGGGCCTGATCCTTGAGTTCCACCGGAAGGGGTTTCCCGGCCTCAAGAAGCGCAATGAGCCTTCGATGGGTAGCGTCCCTGGCCGCTAACAATTTGCCGGATAAGAATATCAGCTCTCCGGGGCGCAATTTAGCTAAAATATGGCGATTTGAGAGAGGAAAATGTAGGTTTTTCTCCATGATTAGAGACTCCTTGATTTCGAACTTTAATTCTTATATAACTTATAACTTGGATATGAGGCCTTTGCATAAGGCGATCCCCCTACCTTTGGAAGGGGCGAGGGGAGGGGTTCCCCACCCAGCCTCCGCCAAAGGAGGAGTTTTGTAAAACTCTCAGTTTGGATATTTCAGATGAGGAGGGAAATATGGGCTTCATGGACAAAGTGGATCGTTCACTAAAAATATGGCAGAAGCTCTTGTTGAGTTTTCTTGGAGTAATTTTTATCAGTCTCTTGAACCTGGGAATCTTGTGGTATTTCCAAGAAAAAGCCGATGAGCAGTATCTTCGGGCCGGAAAAGCCCAAGATATGATGAGGAATCTGGAAAAATTTACTACTTACCATGTTCGCTGGAAGGTCAATGTGCTGGCGGCTATGCTTAACGAAAGCGCTCCTCAGGTCCTGGTGGATCCCAAAAAGTGTCCTTTGCAGAAATTTTTGGCTCAATATCAGTCCTCTGAGCCCAGCGAGGCCCTTTTGATCAAAAAAATTCTGCAGGTTGACCGACAGTTACACCTTTCGGTAGCCGAGATGCGGACACTTTATGAAGAGGAGGCGGACTACGAAGATATTGTGGAGGTTTACAACGAAAAGACCAATCCTCTATCCAAAAAGCTCTTTAAACTTTTGGACGAACTACAAGGAGAATTCCTCAGTAAACGTGAAAAGGAAGCTAGAGCCCGGGCTGCTAAAGCCCTTTTGTTGGTAAAAAGGGTGACGTTGCTTACCAATCTGATCCTCATTGTAAGTATAATCTTAATTTTAGTTGTCATTTCTCGCGGTCTTTCTAGGAACATAAAAGCCATTCTTGAGGCCGTGGACGCTTTGGCCCGAGGAGATTTCTCTCGAAGTCTTGCAGTTTCAGGGCGAGATGAGACGGCCGCAATCCTTAACCACTTGGATCACATGGTCTCTTCATTGCGGCCTCTTTTGAAAGAGGTAGCTTCTAGCTCCAAAGAGGTGGAAGAGGTTTCTTCAGAGATGAAAGAACGCTTGGAGAGGGCTTCAAGGGAGGCCGAGGAGGCTGGCGCGCGGGCCACAAGGATGAGAGATGAGGGGCGAGCTATTCTTCAGAGTGTTGAGGAGGAATCTCAATCCATCAACGAGATTTCTACGGCCATTCAAGAAATTAGTCAAAACACCACACGGGCGAGCATGATTACCAAAGAAGCCGTGGAGAAGGCCCGGAATGCTCAGGAAATTATGCATAAGGTAGGGGCCGCCTCGCAGGAGATCGAGGGGGTCATCCAGCTCATCACCAGTATTGCAGAACAGACCAAGTTCCTGGCGCTCAATGCCACTATCGAGGCCGCCCGGGCCGGGGAGGCCGGTAAGGGCTTTGCGGTGGTGGCCAACGAGGTCAAGGAACTGGCCCGGCAGACGGCGGAGGCCACGGAGGATATCACGCAGAAGATAAGGGCCATGCAGGCCGGAAGCGAGGAGGCTATTCGAGCCGCGGACGAAATTACCGGTATCATTCAGGAAATAGACCAGATCGCTTCGGCTATTGCGGCTGCTGTGGAGGAGCAGACTGCGGTCATATCTGATATTGCCCAGAAGGTGGATGAGCAAAGGGGGAGTGCGGAAAGATTCGCCCAGGAAGCGGAGGAAGCTTACGCGGCAGCCCAAAAAACTTTGGCCGGGGTGAAGGAAAATCTTGAGGCCATCCAGAAATTGGTTCAGGTGGCCCGGGAACTTGCCCAGGCCGTCTCGCGGTTTAAAGTGTAATTGATGAGATACCTTAGCACCCGCGGGGGCGTAGCTCCGCTTGCCTTTAAGGAGACCGTCCTCTCTGGCCTTGCCGAGGATGGGGGGCTTATTGTGCCCGAACTGGTCCCCGTCCTCCCGGAGGCCGAAATCGGGGCTTTGCGGGATCTTTCTTATCAGGAGCTGGCTTTTCGGGTTTTCCGTTATTTCGTGGATGATATACCGAGAGAAGATCTTCGACGATTAATCAATCGAGCCTATGCCACATTCACTCATCCTGATATTACTCCCGTAGTCAAGAAGGGGCCTGTCTGGATCCTGGAGTTATTCCACGGGCCTACTCTGGCCTTCAAGGATCTGGCCCTTCAGTTTCTGGGCCACCTTTTCGAATATCTCCTGGCCGAGCGTGGTGAGCGGATGAACATCCTGGGGGCCACCTCCGGAGACACCGGGTCGGCGGCCATCTACGGGGTGCGCGGTAAGAAGAACCTGGCCATCTTTATTTTACATCCGCACGGGCGTGTTTCCCCGGTTCAGGCCCTTCAAATGACCACCGTAACCGATCCCAATGTTTTTAACCTGGCCATCGAAGGCACCTTTGACGACTGCCAGGCCATCGTGAAACGGCTTTTCGCGGATCTGGAATTCAAGAGGAAATATCGTTTGGGAGCGGTCAACTCCATCAACTGGGCGCGAGTCATGGCCCAGATCGTGTATTATCTCTGGGCCTACTTTCGAGTGGCCGAGGCCGAGGGGGTAGAGAGAGTTCGTTTCTCCGTACCCACCGGAAATTTCGGAGACATCTTTGCGGGATATCTGGCCCGGAGAATGCTTTCCGGGCGCATCGAGAGACTGATCCTGGCCACCAATGAGAACGATATCCTCACCCGGTTCGTCAATCGGGGAGATTATTCCGTGCGGGAGGTGGTGCCCACCATAAGTCCTTCCATGGACATTCAGGTGGCTTCCAACTTTGAACGCTATCTCTACTATCTCTGGGGAGAGGATCCGGCCCGGGTGCGGGAGGCTATGGAGCGTTTCGGGGAAGAAAAACGCCTGGAGTTTTCTCCGGAGGAGATTGAGAGGGTGCGGGAAGACTTTCTTTCGGCTTCGGTCACTCAGGAGGAGACCCTTGAGACCATTCGAGAATTTTACCGGGACACGGGTTACATCCTTGATCCCCACACCGCGGTGGGGGTACGGGCGGCCCTGGAGTTTCTGGAAGACTATCCCGTGATTTGTCTGGCCACGGCTCATCCGGCCAAGTTCCCGGAGGCGGTTTCCCGGGCTCTTGGTTTTGAGCCCCCGGTTCCGGAGCCGTTGAGTGATCTGACCTCAAAACCTCGACGGGTGGTCCTTTTGCCCGCCGAAGTGGAAGCCGTCCGTCGTTTTATCTCCGAACACGCCCTCTAGTTTCTTGACAAAAATATTTTTTTAGACTAACATTGTCTAAAAAACTTGAGGGCAGCCATGAAGATTACGCAGGCCGAGGACTATGGTATAAGGTGTGTCCTTTATCTTTCACGCCACCCGAAAAAGGTTGTTCCGCGCTGGAAGATTGCGCGCGCCATGGATATTCCGGAGCCTTTTTTGGCCAAGATCGCCCAGGATCTAGCCCGGGCCGGGATTATCGAGATCATCAGGGGCCGGAAGGGAGGCTATCGGTTGAGGATCCCTCCGGAGGAGCTCTCCCTTCTCAGGGTAATGG
>WFPH01000180.1 GCA_015487645.1 Thermosulfurimonas sp.
GGCTCTTACCCCACCTTTTCACCCTTACCCCGGGAGGCAACCCCGGGGCGGTCTGTTTTCTGTGGCACTTTCCAGGGGTTACCCCCTCCGGGTGTTACCCGGCGCCCTGCCCTGCGGAGCCCGGACTTTCCTCCGGAGGCTCTAAGGCCTCCGGCGACCACCGACCGACCCTCTCCCGAACCTTAAATTTAAGGCCCCCGGTCTTCCGGCACAAGGGCTAGACCGCGCCCTGGTCCTCTAGGAGGGCCTGGCAGTACTCTTCCATGAGCTCGTCTATGAGTTCCTGGACGGAGACGATCCGGTCCACCCGCCAGGCGTTGGCTCCGGCGAAGACGAAGCCGGCCTCGAGGTTTCCCCGCTGGGCGTTTATCAGGGCCGCGGCTATGCAGTAGGGACTCTTACGGTAGTCGCAGGTCTTGAGACAGTGATAGATGCACTTGTAGGGTTTTTTCTTTCCGGCCTCCACGGCCCGAATGAAAGAACCCCGGATGGCCCGGCCCGGAAGCCCCACCGGGCTCTTGATGATGGTGAGGTCTTCCTTGGAGGCCCGGACGAAGGCCTCCTTGAAGGCCGGGGCGGCGTCGCACTCGTGGGTGGCCACGAAGCGGGTGGCCATCTGGACCCCGGCCGCTCCCAATTTGTTGATGAAATAATAGATATCGCGTCCGGTATAAATGCCCCCGGCCGGGATCACGGGAATGGCCCTTCCGGCCTTGTCCTCAAAAGGTTTCATGGCCTCGATGACCTGGGGCACCAGAACCTCAAGCTGCGATTCTTCGGCTTCGAGCTTCTCCGGGGCAAACCCCAGATGCCCTCCGGCCTTGGGACCTTCCACCACCACGGCATCGGGTACATAACCGTATTTGCTCCACCAGCGTTTGGCTACGAGTTGGGCGGCCCTGGCCGAAGAGACGATGGGCACGAGCTTGGTGGTAGAGCCCTCCGGACGGAGTTCCGGAAGGTTTAAGGGCAGCCCCGCCCCACAGAAGAGAATGTCGGCTCCGGCCTCACAGGCCGCCCGGCACAGAGGCTCGAAATCCGTGAGAGCCACCATGATGTTCACCCCGATGATCCCGTCCGGGGCCTTCTCCCTGGCGAGCGCAATTTGACGTTTGAGCCCCTGGATGTTGGCCTCCCGGGGATTCTTGAAGAAGAAACTCTCGCCTTCGAAGATGCCCACCAGAGCCGCGGAAATTACCCCAATGCCACCGGCTCGAGCTACAGCCGAGGCCAGCCCGGCCAGCGAGATACCTACGCCCATCCCTCCCTGGACGATGGGGACCTTAGCTGTGAGATCTCCGATCTTAAGGGCTGGAGGCTTGCAGCGGTAACGATTTTCCATAACGCTTCCTACCTCTTGATTTATATTCCAGTGGGAAACTTGGGAAGTTTGGCCAAAGCTTCCCGGATCTTTTCTTCAGGATACTCGTAGTCTTCGAGTTTCCCTTCCAGATAGTCGTCGTAGGCCGCCAGATCGAAGTGTCCGTGGCCGCTGAAGTTGAAGACGATGACCTTTTCCTCTCCGGTTTCCCGGCACCGTAGGGCCTCGTCTATGGCCGCTCGAATGGCGTGACTGGTTTCCGGAGCCGGGATGACGCCCTCGGTGCGTGCGAAAAGTACCGCGGCCTCGAAACACGGATTCTGAGGGTAGGCCCGGGGCTTGACAATTCCTTCCTCCACCAGCTGACACACCAGGGGGGCGTCTCCGTGATAGCGTAGTCCCCCGGCATGGATCCCTGGAGGCTCGAAGGTGTGCCCTAGGGTGTGCATGAGGAGAAGCGGAGTCAGGCCTGCGGTGTCCCCATAATCGTAACGGTAGACCCCTTTCGTCAGGGTGGGACAGCTAGTGGGCTCCACTGCGATGACCTCGGCCGAAAGACGACCCTCAAGGATCTCCCCGATGAAGGGGAAGGTGAAACCGCCGAAGTTGCTACCTCCACCTACGCAGGCGATGAGGATATCAGGCTTCTCTCCGAGGAGGGCCAGCTGTCTCTGAGTCTCGAGTCCGATCACGGTCTGGTGCAAAAGCACATGGTTGAGAACGCTTCCCAGGGCGTAATTGGTATCCTCATGGGTCGCGGCATCTTCCACGGCCTCGGAGATGGCAATCCCCAGACTGCCCGTGGTCTCGGGATTTTCGGAGAGAATCCGGCGGCCGGCCTCCGTGCGATCCGTGGGGGAGGGATAGACCTCCGCCCCCCAGATGTGCATGAGAGTGCGACGGTAGGGCTTCTGTTGGTAGCTCACCCGCACCATGTAAACCGTGCACTCAAGGCCGAAAAGCTGGCAGGCGAAAGCCAGCGAGCTTCCCCACTGCCCGGCCCCGGTTTCCGTGGCCAGTCTCCGGATGCCCTCTTTCCGGTTGTAATAAGCCTGGGCTACGGCGGTATTGGGTTTGTGACTGCCGGGAGGGCTTACACTTTCGTCCTTATAATAAATCCGGGCCGGGGTCTTCAGGGCCTTCTCAAGGTTGCGTGCCCGGCGAAGCGGGGTAGGCCGCCAGAGACGATAGACCGCCCTTACTTCCTCCGGAATCTCGATCCAGGGCTCGGAACTCATTTCCTGTTCAATTAACGCCCGGGGGAAGATCCGCAGGAGAGCTTCAGGCTTTACGGGTTCTCCGGTACGGGGATCAAGCGGGGGAGCTGGAGGCCGAGGAAGACGGGGAATGATGTTGAACCAGGCCTCCGGGAGATCTTTCTCCGGGAGGAGAACTTTGGATTCCGAGGACATTAACCCTCCTCAAACTAAAAACTTCTAAGACTTTACCAAAAGAAATTTCGGGTGCAAACGGGCGGGACTTGCCAGAGGGAAGTGCTTGGGCCCAGAATCAAACCAGGGACACGCGGATTTTTTAGTAGATTATCCTTGACTAGAGATTTTTGGCAGTCTTTTTAGAGTTTTTAGTTTATTTTAGATCCTCCAAAATCGGCAAATATGTAAGAGGGTATCAGGGTAGACACCGGTAGATAATGGCCCGGATGATCGGAAATAAAAGGGAGAGCTTTGCAGCTTCTTATCGCTATACCGTGTAACCCGTCTGTCTTGCTAAATTCGGCATCCCATTGCCAAGGCGTGCGTGTCCAACCCAATGACGCCTTATCATTCGTGATAAAACGCGGAACAAATGCGGTAACAAATGGGGTGGCTACC
>WFPH01000181.1 GCA_015487645.1 Thermosulfurimonas sp.
CGATGGAAGAAAGGCGGAGACGAAAACCTCCGAGAGCTTCCAGTTTACGCAAAAGGTCCACCAGGGTTTTCGGAGGCTTCAAGTCCCGGCCCCAGAAACCCAGATGGATACCGGTAATCACGATTTCTCGGTAACCTCCCTCGGCAAATACCCGAGCCTGACGCAGGATTTCCTCTTCAGACAGACTTCGGGAAGGTCCCCGGGCCAGAGGCACGATACAATAGGCACACCCCTGGCTGCAGCCGTCTTGAATACGCAGGAAAGCCCGAGTGTGCCCTGGAAAACGGGTGATGGGTGCAGGGCTGGCCTTCCGCAATCTCTCAGCGGGAGTTACCAGGATCTGGCCCTTGAGCTTTTCCGGTGAGTTTTCAGCCAGGATTTCGGGCAGACGGAATTTTTCCGCCTGTCCCAGAACGGCGATGCACTTCCTGCCGGCCTCCAAGACCTCCTGGGGAAAGGTCTGAGCATAACAGCCGGTAGCCACCACCAAGTCCGGCTCCAGAGCCAAAGCCCGCCGGATGAGTTTGCGTCCTTCATAGGCCGCTTTGGAAGTCACAGCACAGGTGTTCACCACTACGATCCGAGGGGCCTCCTCCAGAGAAACGGCCTGGCCTCCCAGGGCCGAAAGGGCCTCCTTGAGATAAGCCCCCTCCACCTGGTTGACCTTGCAACCCAGCGTCAAAACCGCAAACGTATCCCTCTTTTTAACCATCTCGATCCCTGGGGAAAGATTGAATCTTTGGAGTTTAGGATTATTCTAAATTGCACTATGTTTCTCAACAAGTGGGCCAAACTAGAAGAAGCTCGCAGGATTCTGGGTCTTCCCAGGGAGACCACCCGCGCGGAGATCCGGCGGGCCTACCGGCGACTGGCGGCCCGGTATCACCCGGATCGCGCCGGAGATGCCGAGAAGATGAAGGCCCTCAACGAAGCCTATCAGCTCTTGATGGACTATTGTGACCATTATCGCATTGAACTGGGGCCCAACGATCGGGGGGCCGACGCGGAGGAGTGGTGGTTTCTCCACTTTGGCGAGGATCCGGTCTGGGCCGGAAAAAAGAGGGAGGAGGGTTAGCGGATGCTCATCGTCCAGAAGTTCGGAGGCACTTCGGTGGGAGATCTGGAACGCATCCGGAATGTGGCCCGCAGGGTGGCCCGCTACCGGGATGAAGGGCACGACCTGGTGGTGGTAGTCTCGGCCATGGCCGGGGAAACGGATCGTCTGCTTTCCCTGGCCCACGAGATTACACCCGAGCCCTCCCCCCGGGAGCTCGATATGCTGGTGGCCACCGGGGAGCAGGTCACGGCTTCTTTGCTGGCTATTACTTTAAAGAGCATGCAATACCCGGCCAGGGCCTTCCTTGGTTTCCAGATTCCGATTCTAACCAACGAGCTTTTCACCCGGGCCCGTATCCAAGATATAAAAACAGACAAGCTGCGGGAAGCCCTTTCTCGGGGCGAAATCGTGGTCGTGGCCGGGTTCCAGGGGGTGACCGAGGATGGCGACATCACGACCCTCGGACGGGGCGGCTCGGACACCACGGCCGTAGCCCTGGCGGCGGCCTTGGGAGCAGATCTCTGTGAGATCTTTACGGATGTGGAGGGGGTCTATACGGCCGATCCCCGCATCGTGAGCCGGGCCCGCAAGATCGAAAGGATTTCCTACGAAGAGATGCTGGAGCTGGCCAGTGCCGGGGCCAAGGTCTTGGAGATTCGGGCCGTAGAATTTGCTATGATCTATAAGGTTCCCGTGCACGTGCGTTCCACCTTTTCAGAGGCCCCGGGAACCATCATCACCGAGGAGGATGAGGAAATGGAAAAGGTCCTGGTCTCAGGTGTGACCTACAACCGTAACGAGGCCCGTATCAGCCTTTACGGAGTGCCGGATGTTCCGGGAGTGGCGGCCAAAATCTTTGGCCCCATCGCGGAACGGGGCATTCTGGTGGACATGATT
Organism: Thermosulfurimonas sp.; assembly: GCA_015487645.1. Lineage (GTDB taxonomy): Bacteria > Desulfobacterota > Thermodesulfobacteria > Thermodesulfobacteriales > Thermodesulfobacteriaceae > Thermosulfurimonas_A. The sequence continues at coordinate 1,955 of WFPH01000181.1, forward strand.
ATTCAAACCGGCCGTCCCGATGGCAAGGCCGATCTCACCTTCACTGTCCCCCGCACGAATCTCCGAGAGGCGGTCAAGATTGTGGAGGAAGTGGCTCGGGAGATCGGGGCTGAAAAGGTGGAAAGTTCGGAAGACATTGCCAAGGTCTCCATTGTGGGAGCCGGCATGCGCACTCACGCCGGAGTAGCCTCCAAGATGTTCGAGACCCTGGCCAAACACGGCGTAAACATCATGATGATCTCCACTTCAGAGATCAAGGTCTCCTGTGTCATCGATGAGAAGTACACCGAACTGGCGGTAAGGGCTCTGCATGAGGCCTTTGGCCTAGACCAGCCGCCTGAGGAGGAAAAATGAGTCGCGTGGTCGAGATCTACGACACTACCCTTCGAGACGGAACCCAGTCCGAAGAGTTCAACCTTTCGGTGGAAGACAAGCTCCGGGTAGCCCTGAAACTCGACGAACTCGGAATCGACTACATTGAAGGAGGCTGGCCGGGATCCAATCCCAAAGACGCCCGCTTCTTCAAGGAGATCCGGGACTACCAACTGAAACATGCTCGCATAGCGGCCTTCGGGAGCACCCATCATCCCCGAAAGGAGGCCCATCTCGACGATAACCTGCTGGCTTTGCTGGAAGCCAAGACCCCGGTGGTGACCATCTTCGGAAAGTCCTGGACCATCCACGTAAAAGAGGCCCTCAAGACCACCCTTGAGCGCAATCTTGAGATTATCGAGGCCTCGGTGCGCTTTCTAAGGCCTCATGTAGAGAAACTCTTTTACGATGCCGAGCATTTCTTTGACGGTTTTAAAGACGATCCGGACTATGCCGTGGAGACCCTGCGGCGGGCCCGCGAGGCCGGTGCCGACGTGCTCGTGCTCTGCGACACCAACGGGGGCACCCTGCCCCACGAAGTGGCGGAAATCATCCGGGAGGTCAAGAAACGCCTGGGAAAGAAGATTTCTTTCGGCATCCACGCCCACAACGACTCCGAATGTGCGGTGGCCAACAGTCTCATGGCCGTCCTTGAGGGCGCCGTCCAAGTCCAGGGAACGATAAACGGTGTAGGGGAGCGCTGTGGTAACGCCAACCTCTGTTCTATCGTGCCCAATCTGGTTCTCAAAATGGGTTACGAGTGTCAGGCTGGTCGCAACCTTTCCCGGTTAACCGAAGTCTCTCGTTTCGTATCCGAAGTAGCCAATCTGCCTCATCCTCGCCATCTCCCCTACGTGGGGCGGAGCGCCTTTGCCCATAAGGGAGGCGTTCATGTATCGGCCATTCTCAGGCACCCGCGCACTTACGAACACATCGATCCCGAACAGGTAGGCAACACCCGCCGGGTGCTGGTTTCGGACCTTTCCGGTCGAAGCAATATCGTTTACAAGGCCCGCCAGTTCGGCCTGGAACTCTCCGCGGAAGACCCCGTAGTGGGCAAGATCGTGGAAGAGGTCAAGAAGCGCGAGGCCGAAGGTTACGAGTTCGAGGCCGCGGAGGCCTCGCTGGAGCTCCTCATGTACCGCCTCCTAGGCGAACCCAAGCAGTACTTTGAACTGCTGGGCTATCGGGTGCTCGATCTTCGCCCTTCCCAGGACGGATCTCCCCTGGTGGAAGCCACGGTGGTCGTGCGGGTGCCCCCCGGGGTGGGCGAGGTGGAACACACCGCAGCCGTGGGAAACGGTCCGGTAAACGCCTTAGATCACGCCATCCGCAAAGCCTTGGAGCGTTTCTATCCCCAACTCCGGGAGATGAAGCTAGAAGATTATAAGGTGAGGGTCCTTCCTGGCATCCCTGGAACGGGAGCTAAGGTGAGGGTCCTCATCACCTCCAAAGACCCTGAACGGCAGTGGAGCACGGTGGGGGTTTCCGAGGACATCCTTGAAGCCAGCTGTCAGGCCTTGGTCGAAAGCTATACCTACAAGCTTTTCCTGGATCGAAAACGAAGAGGGAGGGATTGATGGCTATCCGAATTGCACTCGCCGGCAAGGGCGGCACAGGCAAGACCACTACGGCCGCTCTCCTGGTGCGGTTTCTGGTGAGGACCGGCCGAGCGCCAGTCCTGGCGGTAGACGCGGACCCCAACGCCAATCTAAACGAGCTCCTGGGGCTTGAAGTGGAGACTACCCTGGGAGACATCAAGAATGAGCTCCGGACGAGCGTGCCGGAGAGCATGGCCCGTGGAGATTTTATGGAAATGCGGGTGCACGAGGCCATGGTGGAGGCCGAGGGCTACGACCTCTTGGTCATGGGGCAACCGGAGGGTCCGGGTTGCTATTGCGCGGCTCATTCCTTCCTCTCCCAGGCCCTGCAAAAACTCGAAAGAAGCTACGCTTACATGGTGGTAGACAACGAGGCCGGCATGGAACACCTGTCCCGTCTCAACATGACCGAAATCGACCACCTCCTAGTGGTCTCCGATGCTTCCTCCCGGGGCGTGCTTACCGCCGCGCGGATCGCCGCCCTGGTAAAACCCCTTCAACTCCAGGTGACCCACAAATGGCTTCTGGTAAACCGCGCCCCTCAGACCGTTCCGGAAGCTCTCGATCGTTACGTGCATGAAACCTGTGAAAAAGAGGGTCTAAAGTTTCTGGGGTATCTGCCCGAAAGCCAAGATGTTTTTGAACTAGAAGTCTCGCAAAGACCTCTGTGGGACCTTCCGGAGGAAAATCCTTTTATCCAGAAGGCTTATTCCCTCTTTGAAAAGCTCCTACAGGCACAAGTATAAGAGGGCAGGGGGCCTAGGCCCCTGCCCTCCGGGAAGCCCTTTTAGCAACCCTCCACCGCAGCCTTCTTTTTGACCTTGATCTTTACATCCTGTCCGGCCTCGGCCTTACACTTGCCCTTGATGGCCACCACCATGGTCTTACCGTCGAACTCCTTGATGGTCCCCTTGCAGGACTTGGCCAGAGCACCCATGGGGGCCGCAAAGATCATCGCCATCGCCAAAGCCATCAGTTTCTTCCTCATCTCAGCACCTCCCCTGTTGTTTTTTTATGGTAGTTTACAATATAAATTCCATGAGCGGGAAATTCAAATATCTTAATGATCCAAAAATTCGGTTAAAAACTTGCTACAAAATTTTAACGCTGGTTGGTCTTTTTTTGGCCATCTTTGCTTCTATTATTGGTTTCGAAAGGGCCTGCCGGGCCGAAATCCCACGGAGATATGTAGTAGTAGAAAAAGCCGGGCATCGGGTAAAACTCTACGAGAATGGGCGTGTGGTGGCCATGTTTCCCTGCTCCCTGGGCCTGGATGCCGTGAGCCCCAAAAGGGCTCGGGGAGACTTCGCTACCCCGGAAGGGCTCTATTTCGTACGGGGCAAGCACCCTTCCAAGCGATATTACCTCTTCGTGGAACTGGATTATCCCAATCTCAAGGATATCTTGCGGGCCCGCTGGGAGGGTCGTCTCTCGGAGAAGGCCTTTTCGGAATACCTCCGGGCCTGGACCGAAGGGAAAACCATCCCCGGGTCGCTGGGCTACGCGATAGGGCTTCATGGAGGAGGCCTCAGGCGCCAGATCCAGGGGAAGACCCTACGCGACTGGACCCACGGCTGTATAGCTCTCCGGAACCAGGACATAGCCCGGCTCTACACCTTCGTGAAACAGGGAACCCCGGTTTTGATTTACAACCGGAAGCGCCCCCTGGTAGAGACGCTGGCCGAAATCGTGCCTTTAGCCTTTTCCGAGGAGAGTTGGGAAGGACGACTGAGGTTACGTTTCCCTGAAATGGACCTGGAACTTGAGCTACTCATTTCCGGAAGCAAAAACGGCCTGAGGAGCCTTCAGATCGTAGGGTGGTCCCTTCGGGCCGAAAGAATCCTTTTCTATGTGAGAGATCTCAACGGCAACGGCCAGCTCGATCCCCTCGACACCCTTTATTCCAACGTAAAGGCTTTCCCCGGAGGATATTCCGGTCTTCAAGCCTTCATCCTTGATGAGCTTCCCCGAAGGGTATTAAACTTGATTCAGGAAAACCGAAAGGGCTGGGTTTTTACCGATGGAACTCATCCAGAGCGTACGCCAGATGCAGGCCAGGGCGGATGAAATCCGTCGGGCCGGGAAACGACTGGGCTTTGTCCCCACCATGGGTTATTTCCACGAGGGCCATCTGGCCCTCATGCGCAAGGCCCGCGAGCTCGCGGATGTGGTGGTGGTCTCCGTTTTTGTCAATCCTATCCAGTTCGGTCCGCAGGAGGACTACGGACGCTACCCCAGGGATCTCGAGCGTGACCGACGCCTGGCGGAGGCCGAGGGCGTGGATATCCTCTTCGTTCCCACGGTGGAGGAGATGTACCCCGAAGGTTACCAGACCTACGTGGAGGTCACGGAGCTATCCAAACCTCTCTGCGGAGCCCGCCGCCCGGGACACTTCCGCGGGGTAGCCACGGTAGTCCTCAAGCTCTTCAATATCGTGAAACCCCATCTGGCTGTTTTCGGCGAGAAGGATTACCAGCAGCTCAAGCTCATCGAGCGCATGGTGCGGGACTTGAACCTGGATCTCGAGATCGTGCCGCACCCCACGGTGCGTGAGCCGGATGGCCTGGCCATGAGCTCCCGGAACGTTTATCTCAAGCCGGAAGAACGAGAGTCGGCCCTTTCCCTTTATCGGGCGCTTGAACTGGCCCGCAGGAGAGTGGCTGAAGGCGTGAAGGAAGTGGCCATCCTTCGGGACGAGATCGAAAAATTCATCCAGGCCCATCCCTATACCCGAATTGATTACATTGAATTCCGCGACCCGGAGACGCTGGAGGAGAAACAGCAGGTGGATGGCCCTACGTTGCTCGCGCTCGCGGTTTTCGTGGGCCAGGCCCGTCTCATAGACAACACCATCCTTCGTCCTTAGGAGAGACCGATGTACCGAAGGTTTCTGAAGAGCAAGCTCCATCGGGTCAGCATCACCGGCAAGGAACTTTATTACGAGGGAAGCCTCACCCTGGCCCCGGAACTGATGGAGGCCGCGGGGCTTTCCCCCTTTGAGGCTGTCTGGGTTTACAACCTGGCCAACGGCGCCCGCTTTGAGACCTACGTGATCGAGGGGCGGCCCGGCTCCGGCGAGGTGGTGCTCAACGGGGCCGCAGCTCGTCTCGGAGAGGTGGGCGATGAGGTCATCATCGTGGCCTACGCCTGGGTGGCCGAGGAGGATTTGCACGAATTCCGGGTGCGACTGGTCTACGTGGACGAGGGAAACCGGGTGCGGGAGGTAAAGGAGGCCAGTCTCTCTTGAAGGTCTACGCCGTAAGTCTCGGCTGCCCCAAAAATCGCACGGACACCGAAAAACTTCTGGCCCAACTTGCGGAACTCGGAGCCGAGCTGGTCCTTTCCCCGGAGGAAGCCGATCTCCTTCTGGTGAACACCTGCGCCTTCATCCGGCCAGCGGTGCGGGAATCCATAGACACTGTGCTCGAGCTGGCCGAAAAGAAAAAGTCTGACCAGAGGCTGGCGGTAATAGGGTGTCTCGTGGCCCGCTACGGTGAGGAAGTGCTCAAGGCCTTCCCCGAGGCTGATCTCTTCTGCGGAATCGAGGCCTTCCGCGAACCGAAAGTCTTCTTCGAGGACTCCCGGCAATTAGTACTTCGACCTCAAGGCCCAGAGACCACCGGACGGGTGCTAACGGAGAACCCGTTTTACGCCTACCTCAAGGTCACCGAGGGTTGTCGCCACGCCTGCTCTTTTTGTTCCATACCGCGGATAAGAGGTCCCCTGCGAAGCCGCCCCGAGAAAGACATCCTTGCGGAGGCCCGGCGGCTCGTCTCTGAAGGAGTGCGCGAGATCATCTTGGTGGGGCAAGATGTCTCCGCCTACGGCCTTGACCGGAAGGAAAGAGCGCTTCCAAGGCTCATAAAGCGCCTTCTTTCGGAGGTGCCCGGTTCCTTTAGGCTACGCCTCCTCTATCTCTATCCCGAAGGGATAACCCCGGAACTTCTTGAGCTCTTTGCGAAGGAGTCCCGCCTAGCCCCCTACGCGGACCTCCCCGTGCAGCACGCCCACCCCGAGATCTTAAAAAGAATGCGTCGACCTTACCGAGCCGAGGAGATCCTCGAGCTTATGATACGGTTCCGTAAGGCCCGTCCGGAAATCGGCCTGCGCACTTCGGTCATCGTGGGCTTCCCGGGGGAAGGCGAGGAGGAGTTCGTGACCCTGCTTCGTTTCCTTTCCCAGGCTCGGTTCGACCACCTGGGGGCCTTCGTCTTTTACCCCGAGGAGGGTACCCTGGCCGCACGGTTTAAGCCCCGGGTGCCTTATCGCGAGGCCGTAAGGCGGCGCCACCGGGTGATGGCCCTCCAACGCGAGATCTCCCGCGAGAATCTTCGCCGCCGGGTGGGAAGCGAAGATCTGGTGCTCGTCACCGGCTACGACGCGCGGGGCCGGCCTGTGGGCCACGCCGGCTTCCAGGCCCCGGAGGTAGACGGTCTCACAGTCATCAAGAAGGGGATCGCGGTCACCCCCGGGGACCTCGTCCGAGTGCGCTTTTTCCGCAGCTTCACCTATGACCTCTGGGCCGAGGCCCTAGAAGTGATCTCCTAGAAATCATGGAGTGAGGCCCAGACGGCCTGGCCGTAGGAGAGGCCACCGTCGTTGGGAGGGATTTCTTCGGAGAATATGGGATTAAGGCCCTTTTGCCTGAGGCTTTCCAGGGTGGTTCCAAGTAAAAGGGCGTTCTGAAAACACCCTCCGGAAAGAGCGACCTCTTTAACCCCGAATCTCCGGGAAAGCTCCGCACAGGCCTCAACCAGAGCTCTCGAAAATCCTAAATGGAACCTGAGGGCTATGAGCTCATAGGGGACACCTCTTCCGAGATCCTTGAGCACCGCTAGGATGAGATCCCGTCCGGAAAGGAGGCCTGAGTCCGGATCAAAGCCCGCGGTGTAGGGTTCCTGGTTTTCTTCCACGGCCCCGGAAGCCAGACTCTCAAGCCTCAGGGCCAGATCTCCCTCGTAGTGATTGCGAAAGCCCAGCCCCAGAAGCACGGCCACGGCCTCAAAGAGCCTTCCGGCACTTGTGGTCTGGGGGGCGTTGATCTTCCTTTCGATCTGCCACTCCACGGCTCGGACGCTTTCCTCCGAAAGGCCCTCCACCAGGGTCGCAAGCCTTTTTCCGGCCTCTCGGCCGTAGAAGTCTTTCAGCAGGGCTAGGGCCACGCGCCAGGGCTCGCGCTCGGCAGCTTCGCCCCCGGGAAGAAGAAAGGGCTCAAGGCTTACCACCCGGCGGAACCTCTCACCCTCAAGGAGAAGGATCTCCCCACCCCAAATGGTCCCATCCTCGCCGAGGCCCGCGCCGTCAAGCACCAGGGCCAGGGCCCTTCCGCCAGCCCGGCCCCCAAGGGCGGAGTAAGCGTGAGCCGCGTGATGTTGAAGGCGGAAGTGGGAAAGCCCCTGGGTTTCAGACATCTCCTCCGCGATTTGAGTGGAAAGGTAGTCCGGATGTAGATCAGAGACCAGGATTTCGGGGGCCACAGCCAAAAGTCGCCGATAATGATCCAAGGTCCTTTTCCAGAGTTCCAGCGTTTTCAGGGACTCGAGGTCTCCAAGATGGGGGCTAACGAAGGCCTCTCCTCCCCGGCTCAGGGCAAAAGTGTTCTTGAGAAGAGCTCCCACCGCAAGGAGACCGTTTTTCTCTCTAGGAAGGTCGAGAGGATCCGGAGCCAGCCCCCGAGCCCGACGAATAACAATCCTGGTCTTCCCTGAAAATCGCACCACAGAGTCATCCACCGGATTCACAATCCGCCGGTCATATAAAAGGAAAAAGTCCGCTATCCCGAAAAGTCTTTCTAGGGCTTCTTCATTTTCGAAACAGAGAGGCTCCTCGGAAAGGTTCCCGCTGGTCATAACCAGGGCC
>WFPH01000182.1 GCA_015487645.1 Thermosulfurimonas sp.
CTCCCCCTGTGGGGGAGGATTTCCGCCCTCCCCCATCCCCTCCCGAAGGGAGGGGAATGTTATCCACAGGTCTCATTTAATAACTACTTTAAGTGTCAAAAACATGACGCAGGTGTCAGATTCTGCCCTTCCAGCTCAAGAAGAAATCTTTTCCAGTCCAGACCGGCGGAAAAACCCCCAAGGGTCTTCTTTCCCACAATTCGATGACAGGGGAAAAGGAGGGGGAGAGGATTCCGGGCTAGGATCCGGCCCACGGCCCGGGCAGCCTTCGGCCGCCCTACCCTTTGGGCCAGCCAGCCGTAGGTGCGGACCTCTCCCCGGGGGATCTCCCTCAGAACCCAGAGACACCTCTCTGCAAAGGGCGAGACCTTCAGAACAAAGGGACAGTCGGGATAGGCCTTCCGGCCTTCAAGATAGGCCCGAAACTCCTTAGCGAAGGGTTTGAGAACCTCCGAAGAGGCCTCAGGCAGGGAAAGATAAACTGGCTCTCCAAGTATAACCCTTACCAGGGCCCCATCTTCGATGACCAGAGTTATCCTGCGATCCAGGATCTCGAGACGCCCGAAATAACGCATATTTCGCATTATATTATAGTAGAACATTCCCCTCCCTCCGGGAGGGGATAGGGAAGGACGGAAATCCCCCACAGGGGGATGGGCTTTTTAAGAGGTCTCATTTAATAAGCAAAACGCAGGGAGGTGCCTCATGGGGGTGAGAGTCCGTTTGGGAAATAAAATTCTGGAGCTGGTCACAGGCGACATTACCGAGCAAGATACAGAGGCCATCGTAAACGCGGCCAACGAACGTCTCATTCCCGGGGGAGGCGTGGACGGAGCCATCCACCGCAAAGGAGGTCCCTCTATTGCCGAGGAAGCCCGAAAGATTGGCCGCTGTCCCACCGGACAGGCCGTGGTCACCGGAGCTGGGCGTCTGAAAGCCCGCTATGTCATCCATGCGGTGGGCCCCATTTACCGAGATGGACGGAGTGGGGAAGCTGACCTTCTGGCCAGTGCTTATCGGGAAGCCCTCAAACGGGCCAGAGAACTGGGCCTTAAGTCCGTAGCTTTTCCTTCTCTTTCCACTGGGGCTTACGGCTACCCTTTAGAGGAAGCCGCCCCAGTGGCTCTAGGAACCATTCTCTCTTTCCTTAAAGAAAACGAGTATCCCCAACTGGTACGGATGGTCTTGTGGGGAGAAAAGGCTTATGAAGCCTACCGCCATGCACTAGCGGAACTGGTGAAAAGGGAAGGACTTGCGATGGAAGAATTTTAAGCTCGTCTGCGATAACCTAGAGCCTCCATAAGTTCTTCAAAGACCTTGTGTAAAAGGATGAAGGCCTCTTTGTCGCCGCCTTTATCCGGATGGAGTTGCTTGGCCCTCTCCCGGAAAAGACGCAGGAGCTCTCTCCGGGACATCCGTCGGAGGGTTTCGGGAGAAAGACCAAAATAGCGGGCGGCCCTGGCCAGAGTCTCTTTCCGAGCCCAGGATCCGCTCCGTCTCTCTTCAAAGAAGCGACGCTGGGCCTCCGTGGTATCAAAATAGAGGATGACATAGCGGGAAAGGTACTCCCGCAGGACTTCGTCTTCTCCCAGCCCCATCCGGTAACTCTCATCCTGAGCCACCTGGCAGATAGCCTTGAGAAGAGCCTCGTCCAGTTCTTCCTGGAGACGGGCTTCCGGAATATAGCGGGAAAGAACCCCCGGGAAGTACTCCCAGAGAGCGAAAGCATGATAGAGGTAGGACACCACCTCGCGAGGCCGCAGGCGATCTTCATAATCCCAGAGAAGCTGCTCGATTTCGTCTCGACTCTTGTCCCTGAGCTGATTGAGAAAAGGAAGGGGTTTTTTAAGGAGGGTCTCCGAGCGTCCCCCACCAAGCTTGAGAAAGATGAGACGCCGCCGGTCAAAAGGATGCAATTCGGCTTGAGCCCTGAGCTGCTCCTCACGTCTCAGACGGGGCTTGGTCTTCCGCGAACGCTCCACATAGGGCCTTAGATAATCCCGGATCTCCGGTTTAACAAAACGAAAAAAGATCTCCTCGAGTTCCCATTGATCGGTTTCGATGCCCTTCTCGCGCAGGGCCTCCTCCAGTTCCTCGGCCACGTAAAAAGACTTGCCTCCGGGATAGCGAATATAAACCGAAGGATCTTCACCAAGGCAGATAAGATCACGGGCCTTCCAAAAAGGCCCGCTTTTCACGGAAATCCTTAGAAAATATTGAAAACCTTGGGGAGTACGTTTACGGGCTAGATACAAACCCAAACCAGACCGGGGGGCTTGCGCCCCCCGCTAAATTCCTTAGACCTCCTGAACCGTGATGGAACCCGTGGGGCAGACCTCCACGCAGGTCTCACACCCCAGGCAATCCTCCGGACGAGCCACCACCGGCTTGCCATCCTCGCCCTCGTCGTAAACCTGGGCCGGACAAGCGTTGATGCACTCCTGATCCGCATCGCAGGTGTCGTAATTGATCGTGATCTCGAACATAACCAACCTCCTTCTTTAGATTTTGAAATTGGATTTACTCACCCCTCCGGATAAGGAGAGGGCTCTACCCCAAGGCTTCCCCGAACCTTTCTCCTGAATAGCCTTGACCATACCCTCCAACCACAGCGGGGTGCTTACCACATGGACATGAGTATAAGTGCCGAAGACCCTTTTGTAAACCGCTCCGTCTTTCTTCCCGTCGAAACCGAATCCACGCTCCACCTCGAGGACCAAACGTACCTTACGCGGATCTTTAATCCTGGGGAGGGAATAGTGAAACTCGTGCCCTTGAATGAGACGACCCACAGGATAGAAAGGATTTTCAGCCCCCACTCGCACCACTGCGTAGCCGTGGCCCACCGGCCGCTCCCGGACCTCGAAATCGATGGAGAGCAACCCACACATGGGAAAAGTACGCCCCTTCCAAGAAACCGTCTCTCCCAGGTACATCAAACCTCCGCACTCCGCGTAGATAGGCAACCCCTCTTCTCCGGCCTCCCGGAGATCTTTAAGAAAGGAATGGTTCTCCGAAAGGGCCTCGGCCTGGGTTTCCGGGAATCCTCCTCCAATATAAAGGGCCTGTATCTCCGGAAGACGCTTATCCTTCAGGGCATCTATAAAAACCAACTCCGCGCCCAAGGCCTCGAGGGCCTCCAGGTTCTCCGGGTAATAAAACTGAAAGGCCCGATCGCGGATCACTCCCACCCTCACCCCACCAAGTTCGGTAGAGGAGGCCCAGAGGGTTTCTTTCCGAAGCTCAAGAGGTTCCGCCTCTTGAGCAATCTCCAGCAGACGATCCAGATCCAGACTCTTGAGCAGGGTTTCCTCAAGGATACCAAAAAGGTCTTCTTCGGCCTGATATTCCTGCCAGGGAATGAGACCTAGGTGTCTTTCAGGAAAGGGGAACTTGATCTTCGGTAAAGCGCCCAGGACGGACACTCCGGTATAATGTTCGATAGATCGGGTGATGATGTTTTCGTGTCGGGGGCGAGCCACCCGGTTGAGAACCACCCCCCGAATCTTCACCTCCTCCTCGAAGCTCTGGAAACCTTTGACCAGAGCCGCGAGGCTACGAGTGACCTTGGTGCAATCCAAAACCAGAACCACCGGAGCCTTCAGTAACCGGGCCAGTCTGGCGGTGCTACAGGAGCCCTCAAGGTCCACCCCGTCGAAAAGACCCCGGTTCCCCTCAATAACGGCCATATCGGCCGCTTGCGCTCCCAGGGAGAAGATCCTCAGGATTTGGTCTTCGCTCATCAAGAAAGAATCCAGATTGCGACAGGGGGCTCCAGAGGCCCTGGAAAGCCAGCCGGCATCGATGTAATCTGGGCCTTTTTTGAAGGGGGCCAGCCGCAGACCTCGTCGAGAAAGAACCCGTAGCAATCCGATGGTAAATAGCGTCTTCCCGGCCCCTCCCTTCTGAGCCGCTACCACTATGCGGGGAACAAGTTCTCTGGACATCACGAACTTACTTTAGCTTCAAATCCTCAAAGGCGCAAAAATAGAAACGCCCGGAGAGACATGATCTCCGGGCGTAATGAAGCGCAGGAAGCATTTATCTCAAAAATTAGGCCGCTCGGGCTTCCTTTACCGCTATCGCTATCTTAAAGAGAACGGTCATGATGAGGAAACCTGTAGCCCAGATTCCCAGAGAAATGAGTAACTCCGGAACGGTGGGCCGGTACGGAGTAACGGTTTCAAAAGGCGTGGGCGTGAAACCACCGGTGAGAAGCCCGATCCCCTTGTCGATCCAGGCCCCGATGAAAAGCATGATACAGGCCAACACCAGCGTGTTCAAGTTTCGCCTAAGAGGCGGGATAACCAGGATCAGGGCCGCTGCCGCCATGAGGAGCCAGGCCGTCCACATGAAAATCACCCACTCGGTGTGTCCATGGAGGCCCTTAAAGAGATACACAATGGAGGCCATATGGCCCGGAATATGGCTGTAGAAGGCCGTAAAGAGTTCGCAGCCGAAAAGGAAAATATTGGCCAGGAGAGCATAGGTGATGATTTTGCTCAGGGTGTCGATAGCCTTAGGATCCACCCGGAACTTCGAGACCTTCTGGGCAATGAGGATCGCGATCAAAAGAAGGGCCGGCCCAGAACAGAAGGCCGAGGCCAGAAACCTGGGAGCCATCACCGCCGTGAGCCAGAAATGCCGCCCGGGAAGACCGGCGTAGAGAAAAGCCGTCACAGTGTGGATGCTGAAGGCCCAGGGTATAGAGAGATAGATGAAAGGTTTGACCCACTTGGGATAATGAGTGCCTTTGTACTCTCCATGGAGAGCCGCCCAGCCGCAGATGACATTGAGCGCCAAATAACCGTTGAGAACGATCATGTCATAAAAGAGCATGGAGTGGGGGGTAGGATGAAGGAGAACGTTAAAGAGCCGGTGAGTTTGTCCGATATCCACGATGATGAAAAGGAGACACATGATCACGGCCGCAATAGCCAAAAACTCTCCGAAGATCGTTACCGGCCCGAAGACCTTGTGATTGTGAAGATAGTAGGGCAAAACCACCATCACGCCCGAAGCCGCCACCCCCACGAGGAAGGTAAACTGAGCCACATAAAAACCCCACGATACGTCCCGGCTCATACCGGTAATTCCTAAACCGTACTGAAGCTGGGCCAGAAAGGCCAGGAAACCGATAAAAATCAAAGTCCCCAGAAAGGCCAACCACAACCAGTATTTTCTACTCCCGACTAAAGCCTTCTCTAACATGACTCACCCCTCACCCACTAGTTTTTAACCAATCAAATAGAAAACCGAAGGCCCGGTGCCGAGCTCGGGCTTCCGGCGAATGGAAAAACGCGACTTTAGGACTTGCGCAATCTCGGAGTTCTCATCCTCAAGATCCCCGAAGATCAGAGCCTTCCGCTTACAGGCTTCCACACAAGCCGGAATCTGGCCTTTTTCCAAACGCTCATAGCAGAAAAGACACTTTTCCACCACACCTTTCATGCGGGTGGGAAATTCCGGATTGGGATCTTGGATATAAGGCCTGGGATCCACCCAATTGAAGCTTCGGGCTCCGAAAGGACAGGCTGCCATGCAAAATCGACAGCCAATACACCGGTGATAATCCATCATCACGATCCCATCTTCCCGCTTGAAAGTGGCCTGCGTGGGACAGACCCGCACGCAGGGGGGATGTTTACAGTGATTGCACAAAAGAATAAAGGGCTTGTGGCTGAAGACCAAGTTATTGAATTCATTTGGTTTGTCGGGAAATACATGTTCAAATTCGTCCTTCCAGATCCATTTAATCTCCTTTTTCTTTTCCGGAATGTTCGGAACGTTGTGGATATGATGGCAGGCTTTGATACAATCGTTACACTCGGGCTCCTCCCAGCACTTTTTGATGTCGATGGCCATCCCCCATCTCCGGGCCGTAAGAGCACCCGGCGGAGGAGAATAGTTCTTGGCCTTTACTTCACGATTGAAAAACCCGGGCACCCCGCCAGCTAGACTGGCCGAAATAGCCGCCAACTTTAGAAACTTTCTCCTATCCATTGCTCACCTTCCTCCTCAAAAAATTCTCCACACCTTAGACTATTATTCTTCTCCCTCCTGAGAGTCACCAAGGGTTACCGGTACATGAAAGAGTTTTAGAAGCTTCGTAGCCTTGGGAGGTCCAAATTTTTTGGTCTCCGGAGGAATGTGGCAGTTCCAGCAATAGGGTTCCACCGCGGCAAACTGATGGCAACGATCACAGAACTTACTCTTGTCATGGTGACATTTCATGCAACCATTCTGGAGACCGATCCAGAAACGGGCACCGTCCGAAGAGGTATAAACTCGCATCCCATCCCGGATGGCCATGTTCCGCCACTGATTGAGAAGCTGCATGTGATGCGAACGCATATACTCCTTGGATTCCACACAGCGCCCCTGTGGTAGTTCCGGTTGAGGAGCGGCCACCGTTTTGCCATGATTCCACCAGATAGGCAGGGTTACAAAAAGGACGAAGATAATTATCCCCGGAATCACCTTGTCGCTGTTATACATCTTAAGCCTCCTCTGCTCCTTTTAAAGGCTGAAAACGCAGATCCGTGGTCCTTTTCTTTTCGCCCGGGATAACCAGGGCGTTGCCTACCAGCTCGTGCACTCCGCAGACCTGAACTCCGGGAACCCAGTAGTTCATCAGAGGCGGAAGCACGGCTCGGTCGATGGCGCAGATACAGGCCAGCATGTTGACCCCGTGTTTCTCGTGGACATACTCCACGGCATTGGCCCGCGGAAAACCACCCCGCATCCGCATCTCCATATACTCGTCCGTGTTGAGCCCCGAACCGCTTCCACAACAGAAGGTCTTCTCCCGAATGGTGTTCTCGGGCATGTCGTAAAAGTTGTTACAAACCTGTTTCAGGATGAAACGGGGTTCCTCAAAGATTCCCATCGCCCGCGAAGGGTTGCAGGAATCATGAAAGGTCACCACGACATGATCATTCCGACTGGGATCCAGCTCCAGCTTGCCATGCGCGATAAGATCCGCCGTAAACTCACAGATATGCACGATCTTGGTGCTCTTGGCGTGTTCGAAAACCGTGCCCGTAATGGGGGACTTGGGCACCTCTAAATTCTTGGGGGCCGGCCCCAGCATGGTGTCCTCGTACTGGTGCACCACCCGCCACATGTGACCGCACTCTCCTCCCAGGATCCACTTCACCTTGAGACGCTCGGCTTCATGATAAATCTTGGCATGAAGCTTACGCATCATCTCATGCGAGGTAAAAAGCCCGAAGTTTCCACCTTCGGCGGCATAGGTACTCAGCGTCCAATCCAGACCGAGGTAATGAAAGAGAAGGACATAACCCATAAAGGTGTAAATTCCGGGGTCAGCAAAGAAATCCGCCGAGGGAGTCACAAAGAGGATTTCAGCCCCTTTCTTGTTGATGGGTACTTCCGGGCGAATACCCGTAATTTCCTCGATGTCGTCCAGCAGGAACTCAATGTTCTCCTGGATCGTATGAGGCTGAAGCCCAATATGGTTACCCACAAAGGCCGAATTGCGCACCGGCTCGAGGATCCAGTTGATGTTCACCCCGATTTCGTGCAGGATCTCCCGGGCCAGGATGGTGATTTCCGCCGTGTCAATACCATAAGGGCAGAACACCGAACACCGCCGGCACTCGGTACATTGATAATAGTAGTAGAACCATTCCTTGATCACGTCTTCCGTAAGCTTGCGAGCCCCGGCCAAGCGACCGAAAAGCTTCCCGCTCCGGGTAAACTCCCCTTTGATCACCGAACGCAGGAGTTCGGCCCGCAACACCGGCATGTTCTTGGGATCTCCCGTGCCCAGGAAGAAATGGCACTTGTCCGCACAGGCCCCGCAGCGCACACAAATATCCATAAAAAGCTTAAAGGACCGGAAGCGCTCCATACGATCCTTAATGGCATTGAGCACGATCTCCTTCCAGTTGGAAGGGAGCTTCCAGTCCTCATCATGGGGCTGCCACTCCCGGGGATTTGGCAACCCCAGCTCTTCTACTACCGAGGGCTTACCCGCATAACAGTAGGTCCCCGGACGAAACTCCGGCTTGGTATCCATCCAGTGCTTGGCCGGCATCCGGTCATAGTTAACTTCCTTTAGCAACTCATCCCTTTTAGGTAGTGCCATGGCTTAACCCCTTCCTTTAGGATTCTTTCTTGTCCTTGTAACAATCCTCATCTATCGGCTGACCGGCAGACTCCAACTGCTCCTTGAACTTCTCCTGCCATTCACAGTAAGTAAGAAATTTGGGCGGAACCCCTTCCCACCAGGGGTTGATATGACGAACCCGACGGTTGTCGTTGGGGAGATTCCGTGTGGGGCTGAAAAAGATCCCCAGCATATGGACCAGCTTGCTGAAGGGGAAATACGCCACCAACACACTGATAAAGAATAGGTGCACGAAGAACACCAAACCAATTCCCTGCGGAATCTTAGGGTGGAGGGTCACCAGACCCATGGTGAGCTCTTTCACCGAGGTAATGTCCACGCGGAGGAAATAGCGCATGAGCATCCCGGAGGTCACCAACCCCAGGATCAGAAAGAGAGGGAAGTAATCCGAAGCATGGGAAATGTAATTGACCTTGGCGTCCACTAGACGCCGCAAAAGGAGAAAGGTAAGACCAGCCAAGATGGCCACATCCGTCAGGTAAAGATGAGGAAGACCGATGTGGAAGAAACTGTCTACCGCATCCAGCATCCGGATAAAGTCGGGCACGGGATAAGAGAAAAGCCGAAAGTGCCGGATAAGAATGATAAAGAAGGACCAGTGAAAAAGGATGGCCCCCAGCCAGAGCCACTTACTGGATCCATAATAGAGCTTGCGCCCGCGAAGGTCGGCCCGAAGATTCCGGAAAAGCGACCGGAAGGCCAGCACCTCCAGAGCCATTCTCAAAACCACCTCGAAGTTGTTGGCCGGACTCTCCAGACGACTGTGTTTGATCCAGGGGAGACTCTTCTGCTGCCCGCAGGTGGTCGTGATCTTGAAGGGCACCGGCGATTTGGCCCAGTTTACCATGCGATAAACCAGGCCGATCACAAAGGTCAAAAAGGCTGCGTAGGGCACAATCACCCCAAACAGGGTATAAAGCTTTAAGACCCCGACCCCCAACCAAACCAGAATCACCATACCTATTACGGCCACCAATGCGGCTACCACATTCATAGATCTCGACCCCTAATGAGTTTTTTCGTTATGCCTAGCCTCCGGAGGGAGGCTACCTTCCCGCTCGTCGTAAAGATACCCCGCCCGTTTAAGGAGCAAATATAGCCGACTCTTCCACTCCTGAAACTTAATCTCGTTGAGTTTCTCGCGAGCCTGCATGTAATGATTGAAGGCCCGGAGCATCATCGCATCTATCCGATCTTCCACTTCAAGAAGGCCTTCCGGACCAAACTCCTGCAGGATCTCTTCCCCGGCCTCCTCTCGAACGGCCGACTTGAGATAGAAAAGGAAGGCCAGAGCCTCGGAAGGCCAGCGACTCTGGACGGCCTCAATTTTAATAATCCTATCCAGGTAATAATCGATCTTTTCCCAGGAAAGATCCTCAGCCAGCTGCGATACCAGCCCCTTCAACCCCTCTTCTAGCCTATATCCCAGGGGGTTCTCGAAACGATCAGTCTCTTTTTTGAGGAAACGGACGGTTTCTTTGGGAAAGGTCTGGTAGACCTTTTCCCGTAAATTTTCGAAGATTGAACCTTGCTTCGCTTTTAAGATTCTTTCGGCCTTCAAGGACATGGCTTCCCTTTTAAAAGCAAAAAGCCCCAGGGATGTCAAGGGAGCTGAAAGCACATAAAATCCAATAAAATAATTTTTAAGTTTTTCTTAAGCCTTTAATCTCACTTTTTTGGAAAATTATGGACGTATCCTTAGTGAAAAAGACGGGAAAGTCTCTTAAGAGCGGACAGACGGTCCCTTTCTCCGAGCCGGGCGCGGACCAGAGCCTCTTCTAGAAAAGCCACCGTTTCGTCGTAAGTGCGGCGGTCCACCGGGAACGGATGGCCATCTTTGCCTCCGTGGGCAAAGGCGTAACGGGCGGGATCCTGGCGGGAGGCTTCAACCTCATAAAGGAGCTCCGAGACCAGGGTCAAGGCTCGGAGGTTCTTGGGACCGAGCCCCTTTATCTTCAAAAGTTCCCGAAAGTTGCGGGGAGGTTCCTGGTAGGCCGAAAGAAGGACCTTCTCAAGCCCCCGGGGATATAAATCGGCTTCCGATAGACCGTGTCTTCTAGGCAAAACGAGCCTCCGGGCCTTTTCTATTTCCCGCAGAACCTTTTCCGGGGGCTCCTTCAACATCTCGCAGAGGGTCTCTCTCACCGCTCGACTCCGGCGAGCCGTGAGATCCAGAACCTCTTTCTCCTTCCTCACCGTAGCGATTCCGCTGTGGGGTTCTTCCACGGGATCCCGAATGTTCTCCGAAAACCAGTGATAACGCCTGGCATAGGCCGTAGCCTGGTTCAGCCCCTGCTGGATGACAGCCCATTGACCTTCCACCGTAAAGATAAAAGTATGATGGTAGAGCTGGTAGCCATCCTGAAGGGCGGTGTTGTCTACCTTGGCCGTAAGCCGGGAAAGCTCGGGAAACTCCCGGAAACTTTCTGGAAGTCCCAGTCTTTCGGCATAGGCCAAGATCTCTTCCGGGGTCTTGAGGCTGGCTTTGGCCTTACCTCCGCAGACGAAGACCCCGATTTCGGGGGCCAGGGGACTCAGGGCCTCTTTGAGAGCCCCGCAGACCGTGGTGGTCAGACCCGAGGAGTGCCAGTCGAAGCCCAAGAGACAACCGAAGGCCTGGAACCAGAAGGGATCCGAAAGGCGGCGGAGGAGTTCACTCCTCCCGAACTCTTCCAGGATCACCAGGGAGAGGGCCCGGGCCAGGCGCACCATGCGGGCAAAGAGCCAGCGTGGGGCCCGTCCGCCGTGCAGCGGAAGATCGGCCACCCCGGTTCGTCTCATACACAGAACCTTTCAGCAAAGGCCTCGGCCATTTCAGCCAGGATCCTCTCGGCCACTCCCCGGGGATCACGAGACTCCCTTATGGGACGCCCCACCACCAGGTAATCCGCCCCGGAGCGGATGGCCTCCCCCGGAGAGGCGATGCGTTTCTGGTCGTCGGCCAAGGACTCCTCTAGCCACTCCGGCCGCACGCCCGGCACCACCGTCAAAAGATGGGGAAAGGCCTCCTTGATCCGGGCCACTTCTTTGGCCGAGCAGACCACTCCGTGGACCCCGCAACGGTAGGCTAAGCCGGCCAATCTCAGAGCCGCCTCCTCCAGATCTCGGGAGAGTTCCGGAGAATACCCCACCTCCATGAGGTCGGCCCGAGAAAGCGAGGTCAAAATGGTCACGGCCAAGACCTTAAGCCCGCCTTCAGCGGCCCGGGCCGCCTCACGAACCGCCCAGCGCCCGGCCAGCATATGAACCGTGAGCATATCCGCCCCGATCCTGGAAGCTGAACGCACGGCCCCGGCCACCGTGGCCGGAATATCATTGAGTTTGAGATCCAGGAAAACCTCCGCTCCGGCCTCCTCCCGGACCATTTCCACCGCGGCCGGGCCCACCGC